>CALARM010000174.1 GCA_937888925.1 uncultured Synergistia bacterium
TTCTGGCCTAAAGAGAGGACTTTTGAAGATTTACAGCCTCCCGATGAAACTGCCAGAAGGAGAGAACTTGAGCATGAAATAAATTCTCTCAGGGCTAAAATCGGGAAATATGGGAATGAAGAAAAAATCTTAAAACAGATAAGACAGCAGATGTGGGATGAAAGTAAAAAGAAAAGGGCAGAGAAAAAACTCCAAAAAGAACAGGAAAAAGCCGAAAAGAAAAGACAGTGGGAAGAAAAAAAGAAAGGTCTCATACTTTATCTCGGCCACGGAGTTTCACAGGGATTATCAGATGAAATATCTGATCATGGGAAACTACAGAATCTGGGATTGCCGGAGCTTTCAACACCTGTAGAACTGGCAAAATGTATGGAAATAGAAATTTCAAAAGTCCGATGGCTTACTTACCACAGAAACTGTACTACCCTGTCTCACTACCACAATTTTACCATACCAAAAAAAAGAGGGGGCGTAAGGAAAATTTCTTCGCCCAAACCGCTGCTTCGTAAAGCACAGAACTGGATAAAGGCAAATATTCTGGATAAAATTCTACCGGAACCCTGTGTCCACGGGTTTATAAAAGGTAAATCAATTATGTCAAATGCTACGGGACATATAGCAAATGACCTGGTAATAAATATGGATATGAAAGACTTCTTCCCTACCATAAAGTTTAAAAGGGTAAAAGGCATGTTCCGTTCCTTCGGTTATTCGGAGTCCTTATCAATAGTGTTATCCCTTCTCTGCACAGAACCTCCGAGGGAAAGAGTAAGCTATAAAGGAAAAATCTACGATGTTTCTCTGGGAGACAGAGAACTTCCTCAGGGAGCCTGCACAAGCCCTGCAATTACAAATATCATATGCCGTCATATGGATATAAGACTTAAAGGTAAAGCGGAAAGCCTGGGTTTCAACTATACAAGATATGCAGATGATCTTACCTTTTCCGGAAATTCAATAAAACATACAGGGAAACTCCTTAAAGACATTACTTCCATAGTAAGCAATGAAGGTTTTGAAGTACATCCTGATAAAACCAGGGTTTTTCATAAATCCAGAAGACAGGAAGTCACAGGTATCGTCGTAAACAGGAAACTTTCCGTAAGCAGGGATGAAATAAAGAAATTCAGAGCCATCCTTTATAACTGTGAAAAACATGGCATTGATAGCCAGAATAAGGAAAAACATCCGAATTTTATTGCCTATCTCAGAGGTTACTGCAGCTATATATCTATGGTAGACAGTGAAAAAGGGAAAAAATTCAGAGAACAACTCGACAGGATTTCCGGTAAGTAAGGAGGGAGAGACATGAAAAAAAGAACCTTTGAATTTATAGAAGGCACATCGAGTAAATTCTGGTCCATATGGGGAGAAGGAACCAGTCATACCGTAAATTTCGGACGTATAGGAACAGAGGGGCAGAAACAGACTAAAAATTTCTCCTCTGAAGAAGATGCAGAAAAATCTTATGAAAAATTAATAAAAGAAAAACTGAAAAAAGGATATATAGAGATCATAGAAGGAGAAAGTCTGGAGAAAACTTTTAGCTGTCCACCTGATACAGAAAAAAAGAAAAGATATCTTATTAAGATGTTAAAACACAGTAACAGTAAATTCAGGTCAAAAGCTCTTGTCTGTCTGGCAGATAAGAGATATGTCGTGCCGGAAATACTTCAACATATCACAGAATGTCTTAAAGACAAACATCCTTCTGTACGTTACAGTTCGGCAAAAGCCCTGGGAATTCTATGCAGCAAAGAATATTTCGGAGAAATCCTTAATAATATTGAAATGTTAAGCTCACTACCTGAACTTAACAACGAGAAAATTAAAGTCATCGTAGCACTTAAGGAACTCAGAAAAGATGAGAAACCATTTGTCGCTGTTATGGCAGAAGAAGGTCTCAGAAAAATCGACCATAAAGAAACAATAGAAGATATTTCAAAGAAAGCACTGGATAAATTTCCGCCTGAACTTAAAGATATGCTTGAAAGGGAAGATAATGGATTTGCAGAAAAATTCAAAGCAGTATTATCTAAAGAAAAAGACGGAAAATTACTGGAAGCACTCTATGATATAGATAAACATACTGCAAGAAAAACCCTGCAGGAATTACTCCTTACGGCAAATCTGCCGAAATACTGGAACAATATAAAATCCATTTATAAAAGAGCGGAATACAGGATGGATATGGAACTGTTCGGCTTACTTGCCTACAGAATAGAAGTTACGCCTCACCAGAAAGCCGAATATATATACGGTTCATGGTTTGAATTAAATGATACGAATATAAAGAATGTAGAAACTTATGTCTTGAAAGATAAAGAGAAACTTCAACTATTAATATCATCTGTTCCTAAAAACAGACTTCTGACAAAAGAAGAGTTAACAGAGATACTGGAAAAATTAAATTTTGACGAGCAGGACATATGGGGAGTCATGAGATATACCGTCTATTACGGCGTAAATTACGAAATTAATGATAAGACCGGAAAAGAATTAAAGGATCTTATTGAAAGCGGAAAGCTGGAGCAATTTATGGCCCCTGAGGATGAAAAAAGTGGCCTTGCAAATAAGATTATAGACGGACTCAAAAGTATAGTAAGCAGTAAAAAACCGGATCTTCCCATAGAAAGCCCCGGTACGATGATGTCTTATAATAAATTCAACTACCTTATGAAGAAAATGAAATTTAATAATACAGAGAGTGAGGTCATAAGAAAAATTGCGGCAGGGCCAAATTTAAACGCAGGGTGGTATGAAATTAATGAGTGGAATATAAATACATTGACTAATTTTGCAATTAAAGATAAGGA
This sequence comes from uncultured Synergistia bacterium, assembly GCA_937888925.1. The sequence goes on from CALARM010000174.1 coordinate 2,817, forward strand.
AAAAGCAAAGATTTTAAAAACTCTGCCAAAATTCAAATTAATGGAGAAAAAGGACTTTGCAGGTTTTTTGCAGGAAAAAGGCTTTGATAAAAAAGACATAGAACAGGTTATGATGTATACTCTTTATTATGGAATAGCTTTTCAAATCGATGATAAAACAATAGAAGTATTAAAAAATATCATCAAAGAAAATAAACTGAAAACTGTAAAAAGCCACTGTAATAAACTTATGTCTCAGAATGAATTCCGTTCTATGGTTAAAGGCCTGAATTTCAGTGATAAAGAAACGGAATTGATTACAAAATTATCTTCAGGAGGGTATATACATCATAAAAGTATATGTATAACAAGATTTGCAATGAAGACAAAATCCTATCTGATGAGGAGGCTGTGGCGCACATTCAAAACCATTGCGAAGAAAAATTCTGCTCTGTATGCAAAGTTTGCTTATTTCTTTCTTAAAAACTTCAAAGACTCTGACAGCCGTCAGGCTCAGAAGATAACTAAATACACTTATGACTGGAATAGTAAAAAATTCAGTGTTGTCACTAATATTTACGACAGGTTTAACCATCTGTGGACTTTTAACTATATCCTTTACGGAAACAGTAAAAGGTACAGTCCTTTAAAGTCAGGTGTCAAATGGAGATGCATCCAGAAAAGGGAATTATCGCAGATAACAAGAGACAAATTTCGCGATGAAATAGGTAAAAAAATCAAAATAGAAAATATTGAAGAAGCCACGATCGAGCCGGCAGAAAGGGAGGAATCCTTTCCGTCTCTGTGGGAGAGTGACAGTAATTTATTACTGAAACTGTTAATGAACTCGGAATGTAAAGAAATAAATTCTTTTGCTGTTAAAATCCTGAGGGATAAATTTCCCGGCACCTTAACAGATCTTTCAAAAGATGACCTATTAAAACTGTTCAGGAAACCTTATCCTTTTGTCTGTAATATACTGGTGGAAGTGCTCAAGAAACACAGTGATCCCACCAGAATAGACAGAGAACTTCTGAAAATATTCCTATTATGTGATTTTGAGCCTGCAAGACATATGGCAGGAGAATGGCTTAAAGATATAATCAAAAATGTTTCTTTCGAAGAAAAGACATCATGGCTCTTTATGCTGTTAAAATCTCCTTACAGTGACAGATGGAATTATGTTCTGGACATGATAAAACTTTTCTGTGAGAAAGAAAATAAAGCTCTGTATTTCAAAATACTCCTTGATGTGCTGAAAAAAGGAGAAAGAGAAAAAGATTTTTATACTGTTATAGTGGAATATATTAAAGATATGTTCTATGAAGAACTTAAATTGTTATCGCTGGAAGATATTTTTTCCATCTTAAATTCATCTTCGAGAAATATTCAGGATCTCGGGGGCTGGCTCTTACAGAACAGCAACATCGACTCTGTGGCAGTAGACAGAAAAATCCTTGCAGGTCTTGCCTGTCATGATGTGTTTACCGTAAGAGAGGGAGCAAAAACTATGATAAAATCAAATCCCGAAAGATGGCAGGAAGATATTTCTCTTTTAACATGTCTTACGGAAAGTAAATGGGAAGACACGAGAAGGTTTGCTATATATTTCTTCGAAGAGAATTTCTCTGTGGAAAGATTTACACCTGACATAATAACAGGTTTATGTGACAGTCTCCATAAAGACATTCAGGATTTCGGCAAATCTCTTGTAACAAAATATCTTAAAGAAGGTTATATACTTGAATTTATCAGACTTACAGAACATCCGGAGAGTAATATTCAGGAACTAGCTCTGGATCTTGTTATAGAAAAAATGCCTCGTGAGCCGGAAAAAATAAAAAAACTCCTTCCATTTTTCAGAACGATTCTCTTCAGAGTCAATAAAGGAAGAAAAATGAAGGATAAACTCTTTAAATATCTGGAATATGTTTCGCAGAAAAATGCCTTCATAGCAGCAGAAGTAATGACATTACTCGAAGACTACGGCAGTTCTATGACAGAGAAAGATTTTTCTTACTGCCTTACCATTATGACTGGATTAAAGGCGAAATATCCTTATATAAAAGGTCCTGTTGAAATTTTATCAGGAGGATAAAAAAATATGAATGAAGATTTTACATCTATAGTAAACCGTGTGGAAAGGTATTTTAAGATATCTTCACTTCTCTGTTCTCAATGCGGAGAACTCGGTCATATTTGTAACGGTCAGATAGATATATCAGAAAAACCGGAAGATTACGATATTCATACAAAAGAGGACTGGGAAAAAGAAATGGATAAAGAAATGAACTGGATAATAGAAAACAGGAAAGCTGTTCTCCTGTGTCTGACAAAATTGAAAAAAGAATGGCCTGAAAGCTGTAAAAGTCTCAGGTACGTTCTATCATTGCAAAAAAGAAATTATAACTGGAGAAATTAATTATCGTGACGCGTGACGCGTGACGCGTGACGCGAGAACAGGGGGGATTTATATGTTATTCAATTTTACCTATGCAAAATCAAGTGTTATAGAACATTCAGGAGAGGAGACGAAGGTAAATTTCTCTCCCGATTTAAAAAGAGAACCTGTTTTTTTCAGAGGTAAACTGAAAAATGCCATTATGTTCAGGGAAGCCATGAGCGCCCTTCGTGAAGTTGTTGTTTCGGACCTCCGTTATAAAAAGAAGGATAGAAGTGAATACATGGAGTGGCTTAAAGGTGAGGAAATGAAAAGGCTTGCAAAGCATATGGAGGGAAAAAGCGAACTTGTGGAAAAAATGAATATAGCCAGTTCGGAACTGAAGGTGCTTCAGGACAGGCAGTATGCAAGATGGAAGCCTTATTATGATGCAAGAAACAAGCTCAGAAAATACCTTGAAGCCATAAATCCTGCATTCAGATGGGTTTTTGATCCTGTCATAACAGTCCATCCTGACGAATTATTCTTCGAGTGTTTCTCACAGGATGAATCATCCTATGCAAGACTGGGAGCGGGGTATGATCTATTTGAACATATATCGGAATATGAATGCGGTACGACAAATATAGATTTTTCCGCCGCGTTGTTCGGTGAAATGCAGAAGATAAGAACCTATAAATCGACTCATTTCGAAATAGACCCTTCAGGATTTCAGGTAGAAACAACAGGTGAAGAGATTTACAAAGAAAAAAAGATTGATCTCCCTGATAGCTGGGTAAGGGGATTCCTGCAGGTTCAGTCTGCCATGAGTCTTCCCATGGTAAGTTTTACCCTCTCCCCTGTAGATATTTATAATATGTGTCTTTTCATGAGGCAACATCGTGAAAAAGAAAGCCCGAGAGCCCTCAGGTATGAACTCACTCCCGGTAAACCTGTGACAGCAGTTTTCGAGCCATGGGAATACAGACTGGAATGCGGCAGTGTATGGGAAGGAGAAGAACCTGTCAGTATCAGGACATGGGGCAGGAGAAGACTCCACATACTGGAAAGACTCATACCTGTTACGAAAAAAGTAAAAGTCTGTTTACTTGGAAGAGGACTGCCCAGTTTTTATGTTATGTACCTTGACAATATGATTTTTACACTGGGCCTATCAGGGTGGACAGCCAATGACTGGTCGGGAGAAGGGAACTTCGATCTCCTCGGATCAAGAGCAAAGGTAGATGTTTACGAAACAAGTGCCGTGTTGAATTATTTAAAGGAGAAAAAATTTGCTCCTCTTGATGAAATAGCATTTCAGACAAGACTTGACAGGGCAAAGGTATCAGGTGCACTGAACCTCTGGTGTCAGAGCGGGAAAGTAACATATGATCTGGCAGGAGGAACATATAGATACAGAGAACTGACAAAAGAACAGATTCCTCTTGATGATCTTACCTACAGAAACGAAAGGGAAAAATCTGCAGGAAGATTTCTTGAAGAAGGTGCAGTATCCATTACATCCAGGAAAGAAGATACAGGTCTTGAGGTATCGGGAAAGATAAAAGACGGGAACAATATTTACGACACAGATCTTACCCTAGATAAAGATGACAGAATAATAAAGGCAGAATGTGCCTGTTACTGGCATAAACAGAATAAACTCCGTAAAGGGCCATGTGAACATATTATAGCCCTCAGGAGTTTCTCTGCGAGAGAAGAAAATTTTAAATTTATCAAAGAGCGGAAATAAGGATGGTAACGGGTGACGCGTAACGCGTGACGCGAGAAAAGATACTATAATAAATTTTCATTCCTGAGTCGAAAAACTCTTGACAGGTAACCGGATAAATTTATATAATAGATGCTGTAAATAAATTTTACAATTGAAATAAAAAAATTAAAAAATATTCCTAGCAGTTTTCTGCGGTGTTACGCTGCAGTTGTGTTAAAGCTTTTCATACGTCACGATGCCCATCGTAACTTCTGGGGCTTAACACCATCTGTCGAATAACTCGGTCAACTCTTCGGAGTTTTATATCGACAGATGGTGTCGCCCCTACAGTTGATGAACATCGTCCAAAGGATTTTCGTAGGAATGTTTTGACGAAAAAATCAGAAATATTTTATTTCTGATTTTTTTATTTTGAACCAAACTTTTCACTTCATTTTTAAACACAATCCATAAAAAAATACAATCGTCAAAATACTTGACAGAAGTCGTTAAAAATAATATTTTATATTATAGTAAAATAAATTTCAGAGAGGGGGGGACATATGTTATATGTAAAAAAGAAGAGAGTATTTTACATATCTTCGATAATAATTCTCATAATAATTATTGCTGTTATCATGTCAAACTGCGGCGGAGATGGCATTACCGGAATAAATCCGGCAGTACCAACATTACCACCGTCCACTCCTGAACATACTCCAACTCCTGCAAATACTTCCACTCCTGGCAGTACAACTCCTTCTCCTACTACCGGAAATACGGCAGGACTTATTCAACCATCAGCTCTGGTCTATAAGGGAGCATTCCGGTTACCTGAAGGGTCACGAGGTACAGACTGGACATACAGTGGTGCAGCCATGACCTGCAATCCGTCAGGAGATCGTGCCGGTACATCCGATGGCTACGAAGGTTCCCTCTTTGCCACAGGTCACCCGTATCAGATGTATGTGTCGGAAATAAACATACCGGTTCCGGTTATTTCTTCATCTAAAAATGTAAATGAACTAAACACTGCAACCACTATTCAGATCTTTCATGATGTGAGGGAAGGATTGTTTTCCGAATCAGACGGTTTTGATCAGGCATTTTTAAGGGTTGGAATGGAATACCTCCCGCAACAGGGAGAGCAGACAACAGATAAACTATATTTTTGCTGGGGTCAGCATTTACAGGAAGGCCAGACAGGGCCGAGTCATACATGGTGTGAATTAAATCTATCCGGCCCTCAGATTGCAGGCCCCTGGGCCATAGCCGGAAGAGAAAATTACACGACAAACGATTATATGTTTGCCATTCCTGAGTCATGGGCTTCTATAAATACACCGGGTAAACTTCTGGCGACAGGCAGGTTCAGAGATGGCGGTCAGGGAGGGCAGGGGCCTTCGATTTACGCCATTGGCCCATGGAACCAGGGTAATCCCCCTTCTGCCGGCACGGAACTGGAAAATATTCCTCTTCTCCAGTATGAAACTGCCTATACTTCAGGGGGCCATACAATGAGTAACTATCATCAGTCCGATGAATGGAACGGCGGTGCCTGGCTAACATCAGGCGGTAGATCTGCAGTTATTTTTGTCGGCACAAAGGGAACAGGTTCATGCTGGTACGGCTTTGCAGACGGTACAGTATGGCCTGACGAACCTCCCTATCCCCCTGAAGGTGAAGGGGAAAGGGGATGGTGGAGTACAGGTTTTAAAGGTCAGATAATGTTCTATAATCCTTCAGACCTTGCTTCTGTGGCGAAGAAAACCATAGAACCATACGAACCTCAGCCCTATGCCGTACTGGATATAGATCAGTATCTGTTTCACATTCAATCGGGACAGCAAAAATATCATCTGGGGGCAATAAGCTATGATCGTGGAGGAGGGTATCTTTATATTATGGAACCTTTTGCCGACGGGGAAAAACCTGTTGTTCATGTATGGAAAGTGAATTAATAAAAAAATTTCTATAAAACTAGAAAAAAATGTTGTATAATAGTGAAAAGTGAGTAAAGTTTTGATTTTCTCACTTTTCACTATTATTAAATTCTACTGAGCATATGCTTGCCTCAGTAAAGAAAGGTGATTATTATGAAAAAAGACCTGTCCATGTTACTGCTACTTATTGCAATTCTCCTTACTCCTGTCTTCGCGGCAGAAGCTT
>CALARM010000175.1 GCA_937888925.1 uncultured Synergistia bacterium
AGAATGGGCGGTGTAGATGTTCATGCCTGTTCTGATATTAATTTATCTGTAGAAAAAGGAGAATTCCTTATTATTATGGGAGCTTCCGGAAGCGGGAAGTCTACTATGATGAATATAATAGGCTGTCTCGACAGACCTACTGGCGGTACTTATAAATTAGACGGAATAGAAGTTTCCAGTATGAAAGATGACGAACTTGCCAGGATAAGAAACAGAAAAATAGGTTTTATTTTTCAAAAATTTCATCTCCTTCCCGGCATATCTGCACAGGAAAATGTAGAACTTCCTATGATCTATTCAGGCATTAATTCATCTGACAGAGAAAAAATTTCAAAAAAGTCTCTCAAAGTTGTCGGTCTTGAAGAACGTATACACCATAACCCGAATGAACTCTCAGGAGGACAGATGCAGAGAGTGGCTATAGCAAGATCCCTGGTTAATAACCCTCCTATAATTCTGGCAGACGAACCTACGGGAAATCTTGACACAACGTCAGGTAGCGAAATAATGGCTCTTTTTCAGGAACTTCACCGACAGGGAAGAACTATCGTATTAATAACTCATAACAGTGATATGGCACTGTATGGTACGAGAGTTGTAAAATTACAGGACGGAAAAATAATTTCAGATGAACATCTGAAAGACAGTGAAAGAATTATAATTAACAATGGTGCAGTTGAGAATCCCGTAACATCAACCCTTACAAACCTGGGGAGCATGAATATATTTAAAAGTTTCAAAATAGCATGGAATGCTTTGAAAGTAAACAGGTTACGTTCTCTTCTTACTATGCTGGGCATTATAATAGGTGTTGCGGCAGTAATAGTTATGACATCCATAGGTGAAGGCACAAAATATAGTGTGACACAGGAGTTCAGTTCCCTTGGAACAAATCTTATATATTTAAGAGGAGGAGACCCCAGAAGTGTTATTGGAAATGAGACAGACTCGGAAGCCAGAAAGATTACTTTCAGAGATGTAAATGCACTGAAAAACTACAGATTTTCCTATATTACAGGTATTGCTCCCCAGACATCTCATACCGTCAGTGCCCGTTACCTCGCCAGTACTCTGTCTACTACTCTCATAGGAACTACTCCCGACTATTACAGTGTGAAAAATCTTACTCTTCAGGAAGGACGATTTTTTTCAACAGCAGAAATGACTCGCAGAGCACCTGTCTGTGTAATAGGTTCAAAAGTTGTGGAAAAATTATTTAATAATTCAAAAGATATTATAGGAAAGACTGTGAAATTAACCTTTTCTTCTGAAGGATCCGGTTCAAGACTTATGATAATAGGAATACTGGAGAAAAAAGGAAAATCCTTCGGCCAGGATCCTGATAAGCAGATACTTATACCTTTAACTACTATGAAAGCCAGATTTTTTGATGATAAATATATTGAAACCGTATATATTCAGGGAAAAGATTCTGAGACCATAGATTATGCTATTGATGAAGTTAAAAAGGTTCTTCTTCCTTTACATAAAAATAATTCCCGTAATTTTAATATTGACAGTCAGGAAGAAATGCTGAACACTATTTCTACTACTCTTACTCTTTTTACTTATATGTTAGGCGGCATAGCCTTTATTTCTCTTATCGTAGGAGGTATAGGCATTATGAATATAATGCTTGTTTCTGTAACGGAAAGAACGAGAGAAATAGGATTGCGTAAAGCTATAGGCGCAAAAAGACGTGATATTTTAGTACAGTTCCTTATAGAATCCCTTGTTCTCGGTATAACAGGCGGTATTATAGGAATAGGTATTGGTATGCTTATGGCAGGATGTTATACTTTAATAGCATCTTACAGTAATCTTGGCGTTATGAGCAGAACCATTGTTTCTTTACAGGCTATATTTATTTCTTTTACCTTTTCTGCAATGATAGGAGTTTTTTTTGGTATTTATCCTGCAAGAAAGGCTGCCTCTCTGGACCCAATAGATGCATTGAGATATGAATGATGATTATGAGGTGAGTATATATGAAAAAAAATAAGATTCTAACGGTTGCTATAATAATTATGATTGTCTTATCGATTATCTTTTCATTTTATAAATATATTCAGGCACAGAATGTAACTGAAAAAAATTACAGGATGACTGAGGTGAAAAAAGGTAATCTGAATGTATCCATAATATCTACAGGCCTTGTTAATACTAAAACCGAGATAGATATAAAATCGGAAGTGGGCGGTAAGGTAATAAGTCTGCCTTTTGAAGAAGGGGACAGAGTGAAAAAAGGTTCCGTAATAGCTGTTATAGATGACAGTGAATTAATGCAGCAATATAAACAGTCAGACGCAGATTATAATGCAGCGATAGCTGTTGTCAATCAGTCGAAGATTTCGGCAGATGTTCAGGAAAATGTCAATAATGTATCTATTGCAATAAAAAGAGAAGCCCTTGCCAAAGCAGAACTATCATATAAACAGGCACAGGATATGCTCGTAGAACAGAAAAAAGTTACTCAATCTCAGATAGAACAGTCCAGGGGAAATCTTGAGGTTACAAAACTTCAGCTTGAGGAATCTCTGGCCGGATCCAGAAAAGAGGAAATTGCACAGAAACTGGAAAATGTAAATCAGGCAGAAATTACCATGAAAAATGCAGAAGTGGAATATGAAAGGCAGAAGCAGCTTTATAACAGTGATTTTGTTGCAAAACAGGACCTTGACGATAGGGAAAAACTTTTTCTTATTGCGAAATCTCAATATAATTCTGCCAGAGAAGAGTATAATATGGCTCTTCAGGGAACAAGGGTTGAGACTCTTAATATTAACAGGGCACAGGTCACAGAATCTGAAAAATCTTTACTGTCCCAGATAGCTCTCGGCGAACAGAATATTTCGGAAAGAGAGAGAGCTGTTGAAACTGCCATGAAATCTCTCGTACAGGCACAGCTTGATTTGAAAAATGCAATTGCCCAGGCCGGCGGAACTATGGCAGACAGACAGGGTGTTTTAAGTAAAGAATCACAGCTTATTAAAGCAGAAGCTGTGAAAAGCGAATATTTGAATAAACTTTCAAAAACTAAAATTTTATCTCCTATTGATGGCGTAATCACGAGCAGATCAGTAGAAGTCGGCGATGTTGTAGCTTCTCAGACCATGTCAAGTGCAGCAGGAACGACTCTTATGAATATTGCCGATTTTAACAGTTTATATGCAACAGCCAATATAGATGAAGCCGATATAGGACAGCTTGAACCGGATCTGCCTGTAACGGTTATAGCTGCTGCTTATTCGGAACTTGAGATCCCCGGTGTTATAACCTATATTGCTCCTGTGGCGGAAAAAGTGCAGAATGTGCCGACCTTTGAAGTGAAAATAAAGATATTGCTTGACAGAATTCCTCCCGATAAATTACCTTCAGGAAAAGGTGCCTATCAATTGATTTTCCCCGGTATGTCAGTTGATGTGGATATACATATAGCAAATAAATCTGATATACTTCTTCTACCTGTTGAAGCTATCAGCCTGGTAGATGGTAAACATTATGTTACGGTAATAACGGATAATAACAGACTTGAGGATAGAGAGGTAAAAACTGGTATCAGTAATAATATTCAGACAGAGATAATTTCAGGTGTAAAAGCAGGGGAAAAAATAAAACTTCCTGAACTTAAAGCCACTCCCACCGAAGAAGAAGAAAGAGGCCCCGGAGGACCTCCGCCTATGTAAGTATAATAATCAGGTAAAAAAAATACAGAACAGTAAAATTAGGTACTATTTCTGCCGATAACATAATTATGACATACGAAGAATTTATCAATAATAGAATAGACTATATATTGTTTATTCAGGGTTTTGTTTTTATTCTTTTATTCGGTACAGGAAAATTAATAGGCCAGCAGAAAAAAAATACCCTCCAATGGAAGTGGATGGGATTATTCGGTCTTATTTACGG
>CALARM010000176.1 GCA_937888925.1 uncultured Synergistia bacterium
TTTGATTTCAATCATATAGAATCAATCTATATAGGAGGAGGTACTCCTTCCCTGCTTTCCCCGAACCATTTGGAGAATATTCTAAAAATCTTTCCTGTAAATAAAAATACTGAAATTACTATTGAAACAAATCCGGAATCCCTTACTCTGGAGAAACTTAAATTCTATAAAGAATCAGGCATAAACAGGTTGAGCGTGGGCATACAGTCATGTCTTGACAAAAATCTCTCGGCTCTCGGAAGAAATCACAGAGTCTCTCAGATTTATAAAATACTTGATTATATCTACGGACTGGACTTTAAAAATATAAATTTTGATTTTATCTATAATATACCCGGTCAGACTCCGGAAGATCTGAACAGAGAATTTGACTTTATAAAAACATATAATCCACAACATCTTTCTTTTTACGGTCTTATTCTGGAAGAAGATACGGCTTTTTTCAATAAATATAATAAAAAAACAGATGAAGATCTTTACAGAGATATGTATCTGAAGATTTCCGAAAAACTTATAGCTCTGGGATATGAACACTATGAGATATCAAATTTCTGCAAACCCGGCTATCTGTGCCGGCACAACTGGTCTTACTGGGATTTCAGCGAATATCTTGCCTTCGGCCCGTCAGGTTCTTCATATATAGACGGCAAAAGATTTAAAAATCCCGATTCTCTGGGAGAATATATAAAAAATATAGAAAACAACAAACTCGCCATAGAAGAACCGGAAAAGAGAAACAGAGAAGACATACTCCTCGAAAAAATCTTTCTTTCGTTAAGAAAAAATTCCGGCCTCGATTTAAAAAAACTTTCAGAAGAATATAACTTTAACTCTGACAATATAATTGAAAAACTTCATTCCTTTTTGCCACACGAAATTTATTATATAAAAAACAACATTTTTTTCCTTACGGCAGAAGGTTTTCTTATGTCAAATACCATTATCCTGGACATCTACGAAGAGATTCTTTTGAATATAAAAAGTGAGTAGTGAGCCATTTATTGTAATCGTGACGGGTAACGCGTAATACGTGACAGGTGGTGCGTGATGCGTATTTCACCTCCAGAGTGTAATCAAACGCCCCTGCTCACTTTTCACCGGGCGAACACAGTGGTTCGCCACTACACTTCACTTTTCACGACTCACTACTCACTTACCTTAAACTACCGTATTATGAGGTATTGTAGCATTTTTTGGCACAACAATGATGCCGTCTCTTATATAAAAATTCTCCCTGTCACCTTCGAAAACATTATCTTTATTTATGAGCTTAACATTATGGCCGATACAAACATTCTTATCTATGATACAGTTGTGTAAAATACTCTTCTCCCCTATGCCGAGCAGTTGTTTCATATCTCTCGGACCGAATTCATAATAATCTGCTCCCATGATTATGGTATTCTTTATCTCGCAGTCAGGCTCTATAAAGCTTCTTATGCCTATAACACTTCTTTCTATACTGGCTTTAAATATAATACAGCCGTCTGAAATAATGGAATTTTTTATGACACAGTCATGAAATTTAGATGCAGGGAGATATCGTGAATTCGTATATACAGGGAAGTCTATATCATACATTTTAAATTTGGCTCTTTCATCGGTGAGTGCAAGATTTGCATCAAAAAAGGCCTTTATTGTTCCGATATCTTCCCAGTATCCGTTAAAGAAATGACCGTATACCGCTTTATTATCTTTTATACATTTAGGAATTATATCTTTTCCGAAATCTATTAAATCAGTGTTGTCCAGTATATCAAAAAGGAGATCCCTGTTAAAAATATATATACCCATAGAAGCAAGGAAATCCTTGCCTTCATAACTTCCGAATTTTTCATGAAACACTTCTTTCGGCACCCTGAATGGTTCATAAACACTTTGTTCTTTTGGCTTTTCTACAAAACCTGCAACCTTACCTTTATTATTGACCTGCATTATACCGAATTCTTTAATAAGCTCTTCAGCTACAGGCTGAACGCCTATAGTCAATTCTGCACCGTTTTCTATATGGGTCTGAAGAAAATCTCTGTAATTCATTTTATAGAGATGATCTCCTGAGAGAATAAGGATATAATTACCCTGTCTTGTTTTTATATGGCTGATCTGTTTTCTCACTGCATCTGCAGTACCCTGGAACCAATCCAGGTTTTCAGGTGTCTGTTCTGCTGCCAGTATTTCCAAAAAACCTTTCGAATAACTGTCAAATCTATAGGCTTCGTATATGTGTTTGGCAAGGGATGCCATATTAAATTGAGTCAGAATAAGAATTTTTCTTATACCTGAATTGATACAGTTTGAAATAGGAATGTCTATGAGCCTGTATTTGCCTCCAAGGGGAACTGCCGGTTTAGATCTCATCTTTGTAAGAGGGAAAAGTCTCGTTCCTCTTCCGCCTCCGAGTATTACCGTAAGGATCTGATCCATAGGAATTCTTGCCATTATACCATCGCCTTTCTTTAGTAATTAAAATATATATTTTTATTTTAAAACTTTGCTGTTGATAGCTGATATAATATTTTAGCTCAATTACCAAGTGGTTGTCAAATTTATCCAAAAGTTAACATTTTTTTAACAATTATTTCGACATGCAGAAAGAAATTTTTGTTATAATGTTAGCGATATTAATATCGAATAAATATATTATAAAATCATAAAAAGAGTTATAGAAAGAGAAGGTGTTTAAAATGGCCGGTGACATAAATACCAGATATGGAAATCTCCTTACAAATATTAAAACAGGACAGCTTAACAAAAAAACCTCTGTTGCAGATACTAAAGAAATTACTTCCGGTAATCAAACTCAAGAAACTTTTTTATCTTCCAGTAAAGATAAGAGTGATACAGAAATTTTTGATCTTGGTAAAAAGTTTAAAACAGAAGGTGCCGGTCAGGAAATTAAAATTTCAGACATTGCTGAAGAAACAAAAACTGATGGAGTAAAGCCGAAAAATATTCAGAAACTGGAAGAATTACTTTCAAAGTCAGACCTGAACAATAACCATATAGGAGCTATGGGTGTCGGTATGGCAGGCATGGGAGCAGTGGCAGGAGCCTTAATGAGTTCTACAGGTATGCTCACCCCGGCAGGTGCAGGTGCTCTCCTGGGTGCTGCAGCAGGAATAGCAGCAGGATCACTGTTAAATAGACCGAATGACGGACATTATGAAAACAGTAAAATAACAAAAAGCGGTGTGGAAGAGAAATTTACCCAGGACCGTCATAACGGTGCAGTAGATTATACAACAGACTATAATCTCCCTGACGGAACAAAAATACATAAAGAATATCATGCTAAACCAAAAGAAAATAAACCTGTAACAGATATGGCTTCTCCACAGGGACTACAAAACTTTATTTTCGGAGGGCCAAAAGATATTTCCCAGTCCATAAGTGCAGTGGATAAAGAAGGAAATAAGCTGGATGCAAAAGTCGTAAAAGACGAAAAAACAGGTTCAGACCGTATTCAGGTTGCAAACAGTAACGGCACCATTACAATGCTCGATCCATCCAATCTTGGATTTACTGTAACCTCCCAGACAACTCACAGCAACCTGTGGGATTTTCAGCAACCCACTAAACTTGAAAAAGCTATAGACTTTTTGACATCACCGGGTGCAGCAGTGGGAGGCCCTCTATCACAGATAGGACAAAAATCAGCATTAAATGGAATGTTTGGTGATAATAGAGTCTCTCTTCCAAGAGAAACGGAAAATACAGCTATGATAGAAACTGTTAATCCTGACGGAAGTATAGAACTCATATTAAATGAAAGTTCAATTGCCGTTAAACACCGGGCAGATGACCCCTTGCATGCTGGTAAAAAAGTAGAAGAAAAAGCTCCTCAATATCATTCCTATACAAAAGTGAACATTTCTCCTGATGGAGAGACGAAAGTTGAGAAGGTTGAAGAGAATTATAATGTCAGGGTAAAAGACGGGCACCTGGTAAGTAAGAGAACCAAATTTGCCGATGCACTCAACTCTTTAACTCAGGGTTCACTGGCTACTTCATTAAATACTGAAGGTGACTTTACTATTTCCAATACCAGTAAACCAGGTATATTTGAAAAAATGGATCCCCTGGGAAGCCATATGAATAGATTACTGGATAACAGGGAGGTTAAACCTTTCGTAACACGCAGTCAGATGAAAGAAGCCCATAATAATGCATTAGAAAGAAGAATCGAAGATGCCAGGAAAGATCTTTTAAACAATGAATATGTTCCTACATGGTCAGATTTTGCACAGGGTATGAAAGATGCAGAGAAAATGACAGGTAAAAAGATTGATGTAATTGGCTTCGATGCATGTCTTATGGCAGATGGAGAGAAAAAACCTGAAATTTTAGAGGCAAAAGGCTCTGATGGAACAATATATCTTGCAAGTACAGACGGGAAATTGAGAGCCCTTACGCCGGAAGGTGAGAAAAAGTGGTATTCTGATAAGAATTTCTTCGGAGGAATAAGTGCCACACCTCTTCCGGACAAAGAAAATCTCTATGTTCTGGATAAAAAGAATACCCTTCACTGCCTGAAAGCAGGCAGCCACAGCGGTCTTGATGTATGGGATACAGATATAAAAGGTGAAATAATAGGAGATCCTTCTATTGATAAAGACGGAAATATCAATATCCCTGTAAAAATGGAAGGTAAAACTGTTCAGAGAACAATCAACCCGAAAAACGGTATGGAAGTTAAATCAAGAATAGTTCACACTTCTGCTTCTGACAGACCGGAGAAAAAGTGGACTATGATGAATTATATTTCTGATATAAGTTAGATAAATTAATATCGAATAGCTGTATTTAAAGAAAAATCTATGGTATTTCCATAGATTTTTTTTCTTCAAGAAGGAGTTACCCATGAATTAGAGAAAACTTATAATAATTTTTTATAAAACAAAGGAAAGGAGTTTTATCTAATTATGGTTAAACAAAAAATGGAGCCCTTTGACGGTAATACTGCAGCCAGTTATGTTGCTTATGCATTCAGTGAAGTGGCAGCAATATATCCGATTACGCCGTCATCTGTAATGGGCGAACTGGCAGACGAATGGGCTGCCCAGGGCAGAAAAAATATGTTCGAACAGGTTTTAAAGGTCGTTCAGATGCAGTCAGAAGGAGGAGCAGCAGGAGCAGTTCATGGTTCCCTCAGCGCAGGTGCCATGACTACAACCTATACAGCATCACAGGGACTGTTACTTATGTTCCCCAATATGTTCAAAATCGCAGGAGAAATGCTTCCCACAGTATTTCATGTATCTGCCCGTTCTCTTGCATGTCAATCACTGTCCATATTCGGAGATCATTCTGATGTTATGGCAGCAAGAGGTACAGGCTTTGCTTTAATGGCAGCAGGTTCTGTCCAGGAAACACTGGATCTTGCCATTGTGTCACATCTTGCCACTCTTAAATCAAAAGTGCCGTTTGTAAATTTCTTTGATGGTTTCAGAACATCTCATGAGATTATGAAGATTCATGTGCCGGAATATAAAGATATAAAAGATCTTTTAGAAATGGATTATATACTGGAATTCCGTGACAGAGCATTGAGACCTGACAAACCCTATGCAAAAACAGGCGCACAGAATCCCGACGTTTATTTCCAGGGAAGAGAAACAAGCAATAAATATTATGAAGTTACACCTGCTATAGTCCAGGAATATATGGATAAAGTAGCTGAAAAATTCGGTCGTCACTATCACCTCTTTGATTATATAGGAGCAAAAGATGCAGAAAAGATAATTATTGCCATGGGCAGCGGCTGTGAAGCCATTGAAGAATGTGTAAATTATCTCACTAAAAAAGGAGAAAAGGTCGGTGCCATAAAAGTCAGACTCTACAGACCATTCTCCGTAGAAGCTCTTAAGAAAGCCATACCGGAAAGTGTAAAGAAAATAGCAGTCCTCGACAGAACAAAAGAACCGGGTTCCATAGGAGAACCTCTCTATCTTGACGTTAAAACTGCTCTTTCTGATAAAAACCTTGTTATCATAGGAGGCCGTTACGGTCTTTCTTCAAAAGAATTTACACCGACTATGGTAAAAGCAGTATACGATCATCTCGACAATGAATGTTTCCATGACTTTACAGTAGGTATTACTGATGATGTAACACACAGATCCGTAAAGATAAGAGAAGAGATATCTGCGGAGCAAAAAGGAATAGTAAGATGTAAATTCTGGGGTCTCGGTTCAGACGGAACTGTGAGTGCCAATAAAAACTCCATAAAAATTATCTGCGATCATACAGATATGTTCGGCCAGGCCTATTTCTCTTATGATTCAAAGAAATCAGGAGGCATTACAGTATCACATCTCCGTTTCGGGAAAGAGCCAATTCAGTCTACCTATTTACTTAAAGAAGTAGATTTTGTGGCATGTCATAACCCTGCCTATATAGGAAGATATGACCTTCTGGAAGGTATTGTTGAAGGAGGAACATTCCTTCTCAATTCCCCCTGGAAATCAGAAGAAGTATTTGACCATCTTACGGAAGATCTGCAGAAAACTATTATAGACAAAAAACTTAAGTTCTATAATATCGATGCCCTTAAGATTGCAGAAGAAGTAGGACTCGGCAACCGTATCAGTACTGTTATGCAGGCTGCCTTCTTCAAGATTTCAGGCGTTCTGGATGAAAAAGAAGCCATAGACCTTGTAAAAGGTGCCATCAAGAAAACCTTCAGCAAAAAAGGTGAAAATATTGTAAAAATGAACTGGGACTGTGTGGATAAAACATCAGAAGCCCTTGTTCAGGTTAAAGTTCCAGGAACTATTACAAAATCTGCAAAAGCACCAAAATTAATCCCTGATGATGCCATAGCTTTTGCCCATGATGTGATAGAACCGATTATGAGACTCAAGGGAGACGATATACCGGTATCTAAAATGCCTCTTGACGGGTATACTCCTACCGGCACAACCAGGCTGGAAAAAAGAGGTGTTGCACCTTTCGTGCCTCACTGGATAGCAGAAAACTGTATACAGTGCAACCAGTGTTCCTATGTATGTCCTCACGCTACCATAAGGGCAAAACAGATTGATCCGGCAGATCTGAAAGATGCTCCGGAAACGTTCAATACACTGAAATCTAACACCAAAAACACCAGAGATCTGAAATACAAAGTTCAGATCTATATAGAAGACTGTGTGGGATGCGGTTCCTGTGTCAATACATGTCCTGCAAAGACAAAAGCTCTTGAGCTGAAACTTCTTTCGGAAGAAAGAGAAAAAGGAGAAGCAAAGAATGCAGAATTCTTTGACAGGCTCCCTGACAATGTAGTAGACGGTATTGATCCCGGTACACTTAAAGGCAGTCAGTTCCTGCAGCCACTCTTTGAATTTTCCGGAGCATGTGCCGGATGTGGTGAAACTCCATATGTAAAACTTGTAACACAGTTATTCGGAGACAGAATGATTATCGCCAACGCAACAGGTTGTTCTTCCATTTACGGAGGAACCTTCCCGACCATTCCGTACTCTGTAACAAAATCCGGTAAAGGCCCTGCATGGGCAAATTCTCTCTTTGAAGACAATGCAGAATATGGCTTTGGTTTCCGTCTTGCTGTAAATGCAAACAGAAAACAGCTTGCCTTTAATGTGGATAAATTACTGGAAATCGGTACAACTCCTGCCCTTGAAGAAGTTCTAAAGAAGGGTAAAGAATTGTGGAAATCTGTAAATACTGAAGCAAAAGACAATGCTGAAAAGATAAAAGCATTACTTCCTGAAGCTTTAAAATCTGCAAAAAGCGAAAGTCTTCCTTTTATAAAGAAGGTTATAGAACTTCAGGATTATTTCGTTGACAAGAGTATCTGGGCTTTCGGCGGAGACGGATGGGCATATGATATAGGTTACGGCGGACTTGACCATGTCCTGGCCTGTAATGAGAATGTAAATGTTCTCGTACTTGATACGGAAGTATATTCCAACACAGGCGGACAATCTTCCAAAGCAACACCTCTTGCATCGACGGCAAAATTTGCCACAGCAGGAAAGCGTACAGGCAAAAAAGATTTAGGTCTTATGGCAATGGCCTATGGTTATGTATATGTGGCTTCAATTTCTATGGGAGCAAACAAAAACCAGACACTCAAGGCATTACTTGAGGCAGAATCCTATAACGGCCCGTCACTTGTTATTGCTTATTCGCCCTGTATCAATCATGGCATTAATATGAGTAAACCACAGGAAGAACAGAGAATTGCCGTAGAATGCGGATACTGGCCACTTTACCGTTATGATCCCAGACTTGCCGCAGAGGGTAAAAATCCTCTTACATTCGAGTCAAAAGAACCAAAAGAAGCTTTCAGCACTTATCTAAAAAATGAAAACAGATACCAGACCCTGAAACGTATCTGCCCCGGGGAAGCTGACAGTCTCTTTGAAGCAGCAGAAAAAGATGCAAAGCGAAGATATGAATATTATAAAAAGCTTGCAGGGCTGCAGTATTAATCAGTAATCAGTAACCAGTGATCAGTGACCAGTAAAATTCATTTACCGGTCACTGGTCACTGGTCACTGGTCACTGGTCACCGGTCACCGGTCACTGATATTATGATAAACAAAAACTTCTGGAAAAAAAAGAAAATTTTCTTAACAGGCCATACAGGTTTTAAAGGTTCATGGCTTTCTCTCTGGCTTTCTTCCCTTGGCGCAGAAATAACAGGTTATGCTCTCAATCCTCCGACAGAACCGGCTTTATTCAATCTATGCCGGATTGATAAACTCGTTAATTCTATAATCTCTGATATAAGAGACAGAGATACATTGAAGGAAAAAATGATTGAATCAGAGCCTGATATAGTTATACACATGGCAGCACAGCCAATCGTGAGAGAATCCTATATAAATCCGGTTGAAACCTATGAAATAAATGTCATGGGTACAGTAAATATGCTGGAAGCAGTAAGAGCCTGTAAGACTGTGAGAGCAGTCATAAATGTGACTACAGATAAATGCTATGAAAATAAAGAATGGCCCTGGGGTTACAGAGAACATGACCCTTTATGCGGTTATGACCCCTATTCAAACAGCAAGTCCTGTTCGGAACTTGTAACAGTTTCCTACAGGAATTCCTTTTTCAATCAAAAAGATTATAAGTCTCATAAAGTAGGACTTGCTTCGGCAAGATCGGGGAATGTCATAGGCGGAGGAGACTGGGCTAAAGACAGACTCATACCTGATTGCATCAGAGCAATACTTGAGGGGAAAAAAATAATCATAAGAAATCCTGACTCTATAAGGCCATGGCAGCATGTGCTGGAACCTCTGAGCGGTTATATGGTAATGGCAGAAAAACTTTATAAAAATGGCTCTAAATATTCGGAAGGATGGAATTTCGGCCCTGATGATAATGATGCAAAATCTGTAGAGTGGATTGTAAAAAAAATATGTGAGAAATGGGGTCATGGAGCAACCTACCAGATAGACAAAGGTAAACATCCTCATGAAGCCCATTATCTTAAACTGGACTGTTCAAAAGTAAAATCTCGCATCCGGTGGTATCCGCAATGGCATCTGGAAGAGGCTATAGACAGAATCATTGAATGGACACTGGCCTATAAAGATAAAAAAGATTTAAGAGAAATATGCCTGAAACAGATAAAGGAATATTCTGATAATAAAAGAAAAAAGCAATATATGTTCAGTGGTTTTTTGAAAAGCATAGTAAATTCTAAGTACCGTAACAGATAAAATTGTATCCGTAAAAAGCTTCTGCCTGGCAGGCTCTGGAGAAGAAAAATTAGTTTTTT
>CALARM010000177.1 GCA_937888925.1 uncultured Synergistia bacterium
ACCTGTAATAGGGCAGATAATTACAATAATACTTTACATTCCGGTCAAATTCTATATAAATCTGGTGGCGTCAAAACTTACAGGTCAGATGTTTAAATGCCATATGGTAAAATTTAATATAGTTGCAAATGTTACCCATACCCAGTAAGGGATAAATAAAATAGATGCAGGTACAGACACTTTCCATGTACGATAAATATAAATACCGATAGAAACCCATAGAAAACATATAATGATAAAAGCAAGGAACGGATTATGAAAACCGAAAAAAACAGGACTCCATATGCCATTAAAAAAAATCTGAATAAAATAAACAATCAAAACAGCCCTGACAGGTTTACTGACTCCCTTCATCCATACAAGCCATCCTGACAGAGCTATGAATATATAAAGAAGAGTCCATACAGGCCCGAATAGCCATGAAGGAGGATTCCATGAAGGTTTTTTTAATGTTACATACCAGGTAGCCACAGAAGTGGACGTAAAATATCCTCCGAAACCGGCAATAGAGAAACATAGAAGTAAAAATAAAAATAAGATAAAATATTTTTTCATAATATCCTCTTTTCTGCCGGCAACGTAACAGAAAAACAGCTTCCCCTGTTCAATTCGCTTTTTACGGCAATTTCTCCACTGTGGTTTTCAATTATTCTGTATGATATGGCAAGTCCCAGACCATTACCTTCTTTCTTTGTGCTGAAAAAAGGTATAAAAAGCTTTTCAAGATTTTCGTCCGATATACCGGTACCTGTATCCTGGAAATCAATTTTTATATATTTTTCAAAATTCTTAACTTTAACAGAGAGATTTCCTCCTTCAGGCATAGCCTGGATTGCATTCAAGGATAAATTCAGAAAAACCTGCTGTAACTGCTGGGCATCACCATAAATTTCCGGCAGATTTTCTTCTATTTCTTTCAAAACAGAAACTCTGTTCTGTTTAAGCTGTGGCTCTATAAGTTTTATTACAGGTTCAAGAATTTCTTCTACTTTACATGGCAGAAGTTCCGGCTTTGCCGGTTTTGCAAAAGACAGAAATGAAGTCACTATTTTATTTAATCTTTCCGTTTCATTCGATAGTATGTCCAGGAATTCGCCCTGCGGCGAGTCTTTATTAACAGCAGTTCCGATTACTTCAACAGAGCTTTTTATGGAACTGAGAGGATTTTTTATTTCATGGGCAAGACCTGCGGCAAGTTCGCCGAGACTCCTCATCCTTTCGGAAAATATAAGCTGTTCCTGGTAATTTTTCAATTCTTCAATACTGATTTTTAATTTCTCAGACGTTTCTTTATAGAGGTTCTGTTCCTTTTTTAAATTTTCCACCAGTATGCCTGTAATAAAGCCTATGATTATAAACAATATTATTTCGAGGAATTGATTGATATACTCTCCCTCTGCCAGCTTCCACTGACATGTAATATGTATGAAATATATTATGCCAACCGACAGAGATGTAATAAGACCGCCTTTAATTCCGAAAGTAAAAGCTCCGTATATAACAGGTATGTAATAAAGCTGGCGATAAATTTCATGGACAGGAAAAAGCATATGATGGACAGGGGTAAAAAAATGAAGACCTGTGATAATAAGCCATGAACATATTATAATAATGATATCTTTCTTTCTATTTCTTAACATTATTTCAACCCGTGTTTTTCCATTCTGTAAATCAGGGCACTTCTGGTTATGGAAAGAAGTTCTGCCGCCCTTGTCTGATTGTTATTTGCCCTGAGAAGGGCCTGTTTTATAAGATCTTTCTCCAGTTCCTCAAGAGATATTCCTTCTTCAGGCCAGTCTATATGTATCTTTTTTATTTTTTCAAGAGAATCAAGCATTTTGCCCGGAAGACAGTCTTTATCTATTAAACTGCCTTCAGATAACACTATACCTCTTTCTATAACATTTTCAAGCTCCCTCACATTTCCCGGCCAGTAATATTTTTCGAATATCTCCATAACTTCTTTTGTTACCCCTGTAATTTTGCCATGAGGAGCATATTTTTTTATAAGGAACTGTACAAGGAAAGGCAAATCGCTTTTCCTTGCCCTTAAAGGTGGAAGTTCTATTGCAATTACATTGAGCCGATAAAAGAGATCCTCTCTGAATTTCCCTTCTTTTACTTCTTCTTCGAGATTTTTATTTGTTGCCGCAATCAATCTTACATCTATTTTTACAGGCATGGTGCCTCCCACTATATCTATTTCCTTTTCCTGTATTACTCTTAAAAGTTTAACCTGAAGTTCCTGTTTCATATCACCTATTTCATCCAGGAAAATTGTTCCTTCATGGGCAAGCTGGAATTTACCTTTTTTATCACCTGCTGCTCCCGTAAAAGCTCCTTTTTTATGGCCGAAAAGTTCACTTTCTATAAGATTATCCGGTATGGCCGATGCATTTATTGCTATAAAGGGATGTTTTTTCCTGGGGCTGTTATAATGTATGGCCCTTGCCACAAGTTCTTTTCCTGTACCACTTTCACCCAGGATAAGAATATTTGAGTCTGTAGAACAGACCTGTGAAATCATACGGAAAATTTTTAACATTTCAGGACTTTTTCCCGCTATATTTTCAAAACTATACTTTTCTTCCAGTTCTTTTCTGAGATATGTATTCTCCGAAACGAGTTCGGACATTCTGATTGCTTTATCTACTGTTATTTTCAGATCGTCTTTGTTGAAAGGTTTTAATATATAGTCACAGGCACCGTTTTTCATGGCTTTAACCGCATCTTCAACCGTGCCGTGGGCGGTTATCATGATTACGGGACAGTCAGGCCTCTCTTTCATAACTATTTCCAGTATGGAAAACCCGTCTTTTCCCGGAAGTTTTATATCGCATATAAGCAGATCAGGTTCAAATTTTTTAAATATTTCTATGCCGGTGTTTCCTTCATGACATAATTTTACTTCATAACCTTCTTCTGACAGATAGAATGAGATGACCCTGCATAGACTCTGATCATCGTCTATAACCAGAATTTTTTTACTTTTTTTCATAGCAATCCCTCAAATCTCTATAGTTTTATTATAGTGTATGTCATAACTTATATGCTCTCGTGACGCGTGACGGGAGGAACAGATTATCATACTTCATTGTGACCGAATTGGTCATATCTGACCTGAGAATTAATATCGAATGGAATCTCTTCACCCTTCACTATTCACCCTATATTAATTATCCGAACTATTATCTTCATTATCTGAATCTTCAATACTTTTGCCGTAAAAATAAAGTTGAAATCCCACCTGATCCGTAGAGCCTGCTCCCGGCAGATTGAAATAATGACTGTAAGCGGTTCGAAAAGCCCAGGATTCGGACAATCTGTATGTAAGTCCTGCAATCAGTGCCGTAGTATCACTGTCCTCCATATCGGTATTGATGGAACTGCGCTGAAACTGTAATTCCAGTTCCAGCTTCTGGCCCGGAAACATATAATCTGCCTCTCCCCACACCCCGTAAGAAGGACTGCCTTCTGTCTGCCCTCCGTAAACTTCTCCTTTAAAGGTCCACTGGGAATAAAAATACTCCGTATCAAAGCCGGCTCTCCACATGCTGTATATCATGCCGTCTTCTCTCAAAGTCCTGCCGCCTGCCGCAGATACTCCCCACCGGAAATCATTTTCCGTCGGATTGGTAATCCTTCCGCTCACGAGCCATGCACCGCGATCCAGGACAAAATCAGTACCTGTACCGGTAAAAACCCCTGCTTCATAATCCACATCTTCCAGTTGCCCGTTTAAAGATATGCCCCAGTCCTTTACATAACCGAAATTATACATATGAAGGCTCTGCAGAAGGGTGGGATGTGTATCTATATCTGGCTCCACCCCGAAAGGAACATCAAAATGCCCTATTTTTACATTGCTTCGTCCCATATTACCTTTAAGATTTATAAAGGCATTATGGAGTATTGGCTGACCTATGGCAGGGAAATTGGCAGGCATAGGCGTAACAATCATATTTTTCAATGGCGAATAGGTCATACGGAATTGTATGTCACCTTCCCCCCAGTCTCCTGTTTCTCCGGCAAATTTCTTATATGCCTCGAAACCGATAGAATCCAATGTGTTAAAATTATCCTCTCCCGTGCTCACAGTCTGAAGAAAATAAAATTCTCCGTATATTAAAGCATTATCTTCCGGAGCAGTTTTTTCTTCTATGGTATCTGTGCCTTCGGAAGGGGATTTCTCTTCTTTTATGGTATTTTCTCCTGAAGCAGGCCTAAAAAACATCAGACTTATAAAAAATATCAACATTACATTCACAAAAATGTTTTTTCCGGTTTTGATATTAACCATAATAGCCCCCTCCTTATTATTCTATTATAATGTAATTTTTTGTAAACGCAAACTATTAGTTATCACACTTACACTCGCAATGTCATTACCTGTACCATGGCAA
This sequence comes from uncultured Synergistia bacterium, assembly GCA_937888925.1. Next base: position 4,404 of record CALARM010000177.1, read on the forward strand.
TCCCTACGTCTGCCTGTGCCAGTGCAGGAGCATCGTTTATACCATCTCCTACCATAGCTACCAGAAAGCATTGAAAGAATAAGCTCAATGGTTCGTTTCAGTATCTCTTACAGAGGGATATTTTCCAGAGAAAAACATAAGACTGAATTTATGACTTTTTGTATTTCATAATTCTTTAATAGTTCTTCATACTGACCTGAGCATAAGCATGTAATAAAAGTTTTCCTCTCGTGACGCGTAACGCGCAATGGCATTAAGTTAAGGATTCATTCTATTCCCGGGTAAGAAATTTGCTTCTTGTTTCCTCTCCCTTGAGGGAGAGGATTAAGGAGAGGGTGTTTTTTATGGCTATACTTATCATCTTCTATATTTATTAATATACCTTTGAAAGACACCCTCCCTTAGTCCCTCCCTCAAGGGAGGGAAATAAAACGTCATTTTCTTATCTTAATGCCATTGCGCGTAACGCGTTATGCGCAATGGCATTAAGATAAGAAAAAAGTCTCATGTCATTCCCGCGAAAGCGGGAATCCATTTTGTATCTCTCTGGATTCCCGCATACGCGGGAATGACAAAAATCCTTAACTTAATGACAGTGCGCGTTATGCGTCACGAGAGCATATATGTATTATTTATGCTCACTTCAGTAATATAAAACCGGCCTTTCAACTGAAAAATCTGTAATTTCGGAAAAATATTATCTATTGTTTTCAGTAACTATTTTTATTATCTTTATCTTCGTTTTTAAATTTCATTTTTAAGTCTTCTCTAAGTTCCTGTAATTGCCTGTATTTATCCGAATGTTCACAATAACCCGGCATTTTTCCCTGATAATCTATTATAAAATCCATTACTTTCTCGCTGACCCCGGCATCTGCCAGTTCTTTCATATCTGTTATTTCCAGAAGAGCACAGCAACGAATTTTAATGTGCATAATTATAACTTCATCCCTTGCTCCTGCTTTAGAAAGAGCTATTATATCCTCTTTAGATATACCATCTTCTCCGGACATTTCTTTAGACATGTCATTTACTTTACATATGGTACATATGGTATCTCCTTTAGCGTAACTCATTGATTGAACAATAAAAATTATCAGTAAAGCTATTAAGATCATACAAGTCTTTTTCACAAAGATCACCTCCTTAATTTAAATAAAGTGTTGACTGACTTTTAGGGATTACCTGTCCGTCCTGGAAGTGTATCACCCTGTCTGTCAGCGCTGCCAGTTCCAGATCATGGGTCGCTATAAATACGGCCACATTCTTTTCTTTTGCCAGTTTCCTGAATATATTCATAATTTCATTTCTCAGCTTTATATCCAGCTTACCGGTAGGTTCATCGGCAAGTAAAACCTTCGGGTCATTTATCATAGCTCTTGCTATGGCAACTCTCTGCTGTTCTCCTCCGCTGAGCATAAACGGATATTTGTTCTCTTTATCCTTAAGCCCTACCATATCAAGAAGATTGATAATTTTCTCCCTGTCAATCTTTTTTCTGGAAAACAGTAAAGGCAGTTCCATATTTTCCCTTACAGTAAGGGTCGGTATAAGATGAAAACCCTGAAATACAAACCCTATGCTATCCCTTCTTATATTTATCAATCTGTTTTCTCCCAGGGGAGTTACATCAGTATCTCCTATTCTTAATTCCCCCGATGTGGCAGTATCCATACAGCTTATCAGGTTCATCAACGTAGTTTTCCCCGAACCTGACGGGCCCACTATAGATACTATCTCTCCGGGAGATATGCTGAAATCAACACCGTTAAGAGCTTTTACAGTTTCGCTGCCTCTTCGATAATTCTTTTTGAGTTCATGAGCTGTAATTATCCTGTCTTCTCTGCTGCTTTCAGGACTGTCTTCAGGCTCTCTCCCTCCATGTATCTGAGGCAGATTGCTCTTCTCTCCCCTTTCATCTATAAGACCGTTTTTCAGTTGTATGACCCTGTCTGCCTCACAGGCAAGAGCAACATTATGAGTTGCCACTACAACGGTTAAACCTTTCTCCTTACAGAGTTCTCTGAAAAGTTTAAATATGGCTCTTGCATTCTTTGTATCCAGGTTTCTTGTCGGTTCGTCTGCAAGGAGTATTTTAGGATTACAGGCAAGGGCTCTCGCTATGGCAACTCTCTGCATCTCTCCTCCGCTCATCTCTTTAGGTAAATGATTGACTCTATGGGAAAGTCCTACAAGATCGAGTAATGCCAGGGCTTTTGTCCTGTTACCCTTTTCCGGAGAAAATACATAAGGCATTTCTACATTCTCCAGAGCAGTCAGAGTAGGAATCAGGAAAAATTCCTGAAAGACAAACCCAATATTTCCTCTTCTCACAGAAGGAAGCTCTTCTTCCTTCATTTTTGATACTTCATAATCCATTACATATAAAGAACCGTCTGTAACACTGTCAAGACAGCCTATAAGATTAAACAGAGTAGATTTCCCGGAACCGGAAGGTCCCATAAGAGTAACAAATTCACCTTCTTTTATCTCCAGGTCTATTCCTTTCAGAGCAGCAATTTCTTCTGAAGGCAATTTATAGATTTTTCTTAATTTATCGGCCTTTATGACAACATTTTTCCCGGTATCTTTTTTATTCATATTTAAAACCTCTGTTTCAGTTACTGTAATCATATTTCCACCTCCTGATTTTCTATTTCCGGGCTATGGCATATTATGCACCATAATCCCATAAACATTATTCTCCGCTCCTTATGGCTTCAATAGGTCTCATTGAAGCAGCCCTGAAGGCAGGATAGAGCCCTGCTATTATGCCAAGTATAATGGCAGAGAGGAAACTTAAGCCTACAAGGTCAGGACCTATTGTTACAAGATGGCCGTTCGGTGCATATGGCAGGACCTTCTTTACGAGAAACTCCACGCCGCTTCCTCCGACTATGGCTATAATACTTCCGAAAACTCCACCGAGTGCACAGATTATTATAGTCTCAATCCATATAAACCTGAATATATCCAGTTTTGAAGCTCCTATAGCTTTCATAATCCCTATCTCCTGGGTCCTTTCGAATACAGACATAAGTATGGTGTTAATAACACCTATTATGGCCACTATTATGGCTATGGCAGCAACCGACATTATAAGAACCTTTGCAGTGGTTATGAGATTTATTATAGTTCCCTTTACCTGGGTCATACTCACTACCTGTATCTCTGGTATCTTATAATAGGTATCTTCAAATTCCGGCAGTTCTTCTACATGCTTTAATTTTATGCCTATTCCCGTAAGTTTTCCCGCCACATCGGGAAAAAGCCTCTGCACTGTTTTAAGCGGTGCATATATGGCACCATCGTCCTGTGTTCCCGTCCTGTCAAGTATTCCCACGACTTTTACGACTTTATTGATTCCCGGTATATAAAACTTATCTCCTACCGCTCTCTGTTCAAATTCTGCCGCTTCATATCCCATTACTATTTCATCTGCATCTTCGGAACTGAACCATGGACTATCGGCAGCCTTATTTGCAGGTTTCTGAAACTTCATCCACGGTTTAAGAGCCTGCCAGCTTTTCCAGTCAATTCCTACAAACATTGCTATTCCGCCCTGGCCGTCATTTCTTTCCGGATCGTAAACAGACTGTATTAAATGCGGAGTTATCTTATCTATCCTGGAGTCTCCCACTATTTTGTCATATACATCCTGATCCATATATTTAAGTCCGCCGCCTCCTTTTAACATAAGAGTTGCCGCTTCATAAGGACAGCCCTTTGCCGTTATCAACACCTGATAACCGAGTTTCTCAACATCATTGTTAAGTGCTTTCTGGTAGCCTCTGTTAAACCCCATCAGGCTTATCAGAACTGCCACTGCCACCGCAACACCTGCTATGGTAAGCAGTGAACGTACTTTTTGTCTCTGTAACTGTTTGAAAGCTATTATAACGAACTTCATTAATATCACTTCCTTATTTATTACTGATTATCTGAACTCTCTGACCATTAATAGAGAGTTGTTCATATTCTTCTTTAACTATTCCTTCCAATATTACATGAGATTTTGCACTGTCTCTCGGTATGGTCATGTATTTACCCATGGAAAGATCCACATATATAGAACCGGTTCCATCATCGGGAATAAAGTAACCCCTCATTCCGAGATTTACATATACAGTGCCTGTGCCATCATCTACATAAAACCAGCAACCCATCTGCTGACATACATCCTTAATGGTGCCTTCTATTTTTACGGTTTTACCCACATATTTATCTTTATTCTTCTGAAGTTCATTTATAGTAATAACAGGTTTCTCAGAAATTCTCTCACCGTCTCCACCTGCACTATAGTCTTCATAATATGCCTTTTCTATTACCTGAGTATTCCCTGCTACAGCTTTTTCGTAGATACCTGTTACTGCCAGACTTATTAACACCATCATCATTATTAACATTACACAGTTTAATTTTTTAAATAACTTAAACATTATCATCACTCCTTTTTTAATATTCACCTATTTTAACTCCTGCCCCCATGATTGAAAGGGTTCCATTATCACCTTTCAATGTACCTTCCACTATTACATGGGACTTTGCACTGTTTTTCGGTATGGTAAAATTACCTTTCATACCCAGATCCACATATATTGTGCCTGTGCCGTCATTTACATAAAACCAGCAGCCCATCTGCTGACATACTTCTGTAATTGTACCTTCTATTTTTACAGTCTTACCCAGATATTTATTTTTATTTGATTGTAGTTCTTTTATTGTTACTGCAGGATTACTGGAAATTGCCTTGCCGTAACTGCTGCCGTTATTATGAGCAGTAGAACGTCCGCCGCTGCTATTTTGATTATTACCGCCGCCGCAGCAATTAGCACCTATCTGATTATTGCCTGCACTGGCTTTCTCATAGAAACCTGTTACTGCCATAGCTGCTAAAACCACCACCATTATTACCATTATTACATTCACAAAAGACATTGATTTTTTTACTTGATTAAACATTATTATCACTCCTTTTATTATCTAACATTTTTATTCACCTATTTTTACTCCCGAGCCTGTGATTGAAAGAGAGCCTTTATCATATTTCAGTTTACCTTCAACCGTTACAGGCTGATTTGCCGTGTTTTTCGGGATAGTAAAATTCCTTCCCATCTCAAGATCCACATACATCATGCCTGTACCGTCATTTACATTGAACCAGCAGCCCATATCCTGGCAGACATCGTTAATTTTACCCTTTATTTTTACTATCTTACCGGAATAATCTTTTTTCTTATCCTGAAGTTCTTTTATTGTTATTACAGAGCTGTCAGAAATGCTCTGCCCGTAAGCCTTACTTTTTTCCCCGCACCCTGCTATGAACACAGAGATAAATATTATCACCAATATTCCTGTTGCTATTATTAATATATTTCTCATAAAATCGCCTCCTTGTTTACAGAACTGATTTCACAAAATAGGGATCATATTTCTTATTAAGCCAGAAGGTATCAAATAAAATAAGATTTAATTTTAAACCTCTTATTGTACGCGGGAAATCCGGATCATTACTTCCTGTGGGATCTTTTATACGTCCCATAGGATCTTTATCTGTTCCCTTATAAGCACTGTGTGCATAAAAATCTGCAAGGGTTCTTCCTGTAAAATTGCCGGTAAATTTCGTATCTTTGAAAGCATCCACATTGGGAGAACGAAATCTCTGATAATAGAAGTTCAGTATTTTACCATTAGTATCTGTTGCCAGAATAAGCTGTAATAATCCATATTCACCTGTCTGATTTACGCCGAACACATAACCTATTGTCTCTTTTCCCTTGAACACCTGATAATAAACATGATCTATATCCATATTCTCATATTGCTCTTCCAGTTTATCACCCAGTCTTTTTTCGACCTCGGCCATCATGGTTTCTCCGCCAAGTTTTCTGATGGTTTTAAAATGGGTTTTATAGCCGGTAGAAGAAGGGAAAAGGTTTCTGATATCCCTGTCAGGATTGGTAAGAGTGCATCCCACTGCAGCCAGAACAGGTGCCGCCATATATGAGAAAACACTCAGAGTCAGCAGAATTATTCCTGCTATTGTGATTATCTTATGCTTTATCATAATCTGTACCTCCTTTTTTTATTCTGATTAATATATATGCATTTGTAATGCCATCAGGTTTTTTTATAGTAAAAAGTAAGATATGACAGGGAAAAGATTTTTTTATATAAAAAATTAGAGGGTTATGAAGAAAAGATTAATTGTATGTTTTCAAACAACACATGTTGCAAAACAAACAAAACAGTATTTAACTTAAAACTCATCATGGATTATTATTATGAAACTGATTATATATTACACGATCGTGCCCGGTAATTTGGGAGCTCAGGGGTCGATTATAATCACTATTTCAGATTCGTTTATCTATAAAAACATGGAAAATTCGGGTCATATATCGATTACAATCACTAGTTCAGTTACAAAAACCTATATGAGAGTATAAAAGGATTATCTTATCTAAAAAACCACAAAAATAAGATAAGAGATAAATGGGTTAAAAGTGGTTTTGCAAGAGCCTGGGGTTTACCTGACAGATACTGGAAAAGTGCTCTTGATAGTGCTGTAGGAATTATAAAAAGTCAGTGGTCTAACTGTAAAAATAAAATCAAAAAAGCAGTATATGGTAATAGCAATTTAGAAAAAGATGAAAGATTTTATATATACTACATACTGAAAGCAGATTCTTTACTTAATTCTCTTCTAACAGGTAAAGACTTTAAGAAACCGAAAAAGATAAAAGATTTAAAAATAAGAGAGACCTATGTTCATAACCTTATAAAGAGATATGTAAGAAAACATAAAGGAAGAAATCCTGTATCAAGGAAGGCAGGAAGCTTTGAGATAGACAGCAGTATGTATAGATATGAACAGGAAGAAGGTCAAAATGTTTTATCTATTCAGGGTCTAAAAAGAGGTAAAAGAATAAAATTAAAAGTGACTGATGACAGAATATTTAAAGGCAATTTAAGAATAGTGATAAAATCAAAGGAAAGAATAGAAATTCATAAGTGTGTAAAAGCAAAAATAAACAAAATCAGTGAAGAAGAAAAAACAATCGGAATAGATAAGGGATACAGCTGTTTAATAGCCACAAGTGAAGGAACTTTTTACGGAGAAAAACTGAACAGTTTCCTGTCAGAAGAAACAGAGAGACTTAATAAGATAAACCGGAAAAGAAATAAATTAAGATCACTGGTAAAAAAGAATCTGGAAAAAGGACATATAAGAAAAGCCAAAAGGATAATTAAATATAATCTTGGGAACAGGAAATACCGGAGAAAAAAAGAGACATCCCGTGCCAGGCTTGAAAGTTATATAAATAATGAAGCAGGGAAATTTATAAAAAAAGAAAAACCATCTGATGTTGTATTAGAGAATTTAAATTTTATAAACTGGAGAGAAAAATTACCAAAGAAAATAAAGAGACAATTATCAAGATGGGTAAAAGGATATATACAGGAGAGATTAGAATATAAATTCAGTCTTAACGATATAAAGTCAGCAGTTGTAAATCCAGCATATACATCACAAATCTGTAGTAAGTGCGGATGTTTTGGTCTTCGTACATACGACAGATTTTACTGTCCTTATTGTGACAGGGTTGTACATGCAGATTACAACGCAGGAAAGAATGTCCTGGCAAGGAGAGATGATAAAGAAATCACTCTCTATACACCTTATAAGAAGGTAAAAGAGATACTCCTTGCAAGATGTTCTACGGTTGTGGGTAGTCCTTATGGGATGACTGGCTCAACCAGGACTCCAGATACTGTTATCAGTCAATCGGAGAGCGAATTACAGAAAAATCTATCCATAGATTTATATAGTTTATCTGAAGATTTGAATAGATTTTTCTGACCAGGTATGTATGAAGAAATATGTTATATTATCTATAAGAGTGTTAATTGCCGTAATAGCAATACCGTTAATTATATTAATTCTACTTTCCCCCTTTTTTTTCATAGGCCGTATTATACTTGGGAATACAGTAGAAGCTTTATATTATGCTCTATATCAGATGATTTCTATTATAGCTGTATTTGTTATTGCATGTATTTATTATTGCTGGAAGAATAAAGGTAATGATGGTCCTGTTTCTCACAGTGTTATAGATGTTCCTGTTTTAATTGCTATAGCCGTATTTTTATTTAATGTGATTTATATCAATTTTTACATAAAAAAATAGGATAGGCATTTTCCTTACAAGTTTAAGGCATTTTGAGTTTCCCGGTCAGCACGGCTATTGCCACTTCCTCATCACTCATCTCAAGAATCCTGTTAATTGTACCTTTCTTGACTTCCTCTGACACTGCGA
>CALARM010000178.1 GCA_937888925.1 uncultured Synergistia bacterium
AGCCTTCGGATATCCTTTTATACCTGAAGCAAAGGAATCGCTCCGGGAGATAGCAACTTTTCTGGGAAATAGACTGTGCCGTTAATAACATATAGAAGGAGCGGATATAAGTGGATAAAGATGGTAAAATATTCTTTACGGAAGTTCAAAAAATGCGTCAGCCATGGGTATGGGCCATTATATTTCTGCCCCTGGCACTGGTAATATGGCAATGGAAAGACTTGATGCCAAACCCGGTTATGTTGATAGTACCTCTGATGATGGGAATAATATGTCCTCTGCTGTTTTATATCTGTAATCTCAAAACGGAAGTTTGTGGAGACGGTTTATATTTTCGCTTTTTTCCTTTCCAGTTATCTTTTCATAAAATAAGTATAAGTGATATACAGACATATGCATCAAGGACTTACAGACCCATAATGGAATACGGGGGATGGGGTCTCCGTTATAGTTTGAGATATGGAAGAGCATACAATGTAAGCGGAAATCGCGGTGTTCAGTTAACACTTAACAACGGAAACAAAATATTATTCGGCTCTCAAAAGCCGGAAGAATTTGTAGAAGCTTTGAAGAAGGTTATGCCAGGAATATGAAAAAAATAAAATAACTTAATTGTCCACTCGGACCGGGCCATCAATTACTTTTCCTTCATTGTTAATGGCGGTAAAAGTCATAGTTTTGTCGGTAATATCAAATCTGACAAAATTATAGGTTTTATCGAAAGTAACAAGAGCGGGCAAGTTCGCGTCAGGATTATGGAGACCTACGCCTCCGCCCCCTGTAGTAATGTAATGTCTGTTTTCTACCTGGCATCTTGCATAATAGTGATTGTGTCCCTGAACTATTATTCTGACAGAATATTGTTTGAAGAGTTTATCATATGGCTGCATATCCTTATTGTTCGGATGCCCTCCACCGGCACTCCAGGCAGGTTCGTGAAATAGAGCTACATTCCATAATTTTTTTGAAAGAGAAAGATCGCGGGAGACCCATTTATATTGTTCACTTCCTTCTTTGTAATCTTCTTTGTTATTGTCTATTACCACTACATGAACAGGGCCATAATCGAAGGAATAATATAATCCTGATTTAATATAAAAAGGATAGGGAAAATATTTTTTGAAAAGGGCTCCGCCGTTTACATGGTCTATGCTATATGGTAAGGCATGATAAGTTTCATGGCTGCCGACACAGGCCATAAGAGGTATGGTTGCCTGAAAAGCCATCAGATTTTTGTAATCTCTGTTAAAATATTCTTTATCCCATCCCCCTTCTTTCATACCAAAATCGACCAGATCCCCTACATGAAGACAGAAAGTCCGGCATCTGTCAGGTTCAGGCGAGCTTTCTATATTTTCCATTAATTTCCCTATTACACTGTCCTGAATATCGGGATAATTCCTTGTATCTCCATAGGCATAAAAAGTGAGATTTTTTTCATTATCTTCCGGTGCAGTCATAAAAGAGCCTTCATATGTTTTATTTTCCACATTTACTCTGTAATATACCTTTGTCCCTGGTTTGAGTCCATTAATGGTATATTTAAATTGATGTTCATCGGAATCATTGCCAGTCTCGGTAAGATTATTTGATTTATTGATATAATCTTTTGTATCACTCCATTCCAGGGATGAATGGGACGGAGTACCGTCGGTCTGCCATATAACGGTCATAGATGTATTATTACCCGGATAAATCAGATAGGGGCCTTTCCTTATATTTACAGGGGAAGGCCTGCATGAAATAATGGCAAAAACATACAGGATAATTATAAAAATGCAATAAGAAAATTTTTTCATAAATTATTTAGATAAACTACCTCTTCACAATTTTTATCTAAAGCCCTACTTTACGCTATTAAAAATGAAAATTCCTATACCCTTAAATTATTTAGATAAACTACCTCTTCACAATTTTTATCTAAAGCCTTACTTTACACTATTAAAAATGAAAATTCCTATACCCTTAAATTATTTAGATAAACTACCTCTTCACAATTTTTATCTAAAGCTTTACTTGAAATTTCTAATCACGGTAATTCTTTAATCTCGAAAATTCCGGTCAAATAAGGCTCAGTGATATCCTTCCCCTGTCAATATCTACATCCAGAACTTTTACTTCCACTACCTGTCCTACTGAAAGAACTTCAAGGGGATGTTTTATGTATCTCTCCCCCATCTGTGATATATGAATTAGTCCGTCTCTTTTTACGCCAAGATCCACAAATGCTCCGAAATCTATGACATTCCTCACGGTTCCTTTCAGTGTCATGCCGGGTTTTAACTGTTCCATTGTGAGAATATCTGTCCTGAATATAGGTTTTGGTATATCTTCTCTTACGTCTCTTCCCGGTTTTTTCAATGCTTCCAGTATGTCCTGAAGGGTAAGTTCTCCTATGTTCAATTCTTTTATCAGTTCTTTTACCGATAATTTTTCAATAGAACTTCTTATATCCTTCCATTTTGATTTTGTTTTTAAATCCAGAATATCAAGGCCGAGCTTGTGAAATAAAGCTTTTACTGCTCCGTAAGATTCCGGGTGGACGGGAGTATTATCAAGGGGGTTTTCTCCGTCAAGTATTCTCATAAATCCCGAGCACTGAGTGAAAGTTTTTTCTCCCAGCCCCGATACTTCGAGTAGTTCCTCTCTGTTTTTAAACTCACCTTTTTTCTGTCTGTAAAGAACTATGTTTTTTGCAAGCTTTGAATTCATGCCTGATACATATTCCAGAAGTGACGGAGATGCAGTATTTAAATTTACTCCCACTTCATTTACGACAGACTCTACCACATTACCGAGAACCCTTGTCAGTTCTTTCTGATCCACATCATGCTGGTACATGCCTACACCTATCGCTTTCGGTTCTATTTTTACAAGTTCAGCCAGCGGATCCTGAAGTCTTCTTGCAATAGATACTGCTCCTCTTATACTTACATCCATATCAGGAAATTCATCTTTCGCAAGAGGTGATGCGGAATATACAGAAGCACCTGCTTCACTTACTATGGTAAATGCCGTGCCGGGAGGGAATAAATCCATTGTTTCCGCAAGGAATGCTTCTGTTTCACGGCAGGCAGTTCCATTGCCTACAGCTATGAATTTGATGTTATTTACCTTTATAAATTCTACAACTATTTTTTTAGCATCTTCTTTTTTAGATTGAGGAGGATGGGGATATATTGTAGCGGTTCCCAGGAGTTTCCCCGTTTCATCCACTGCGGCAATCTTACAGCCTGTCCGAAATCCCGGGTCTATTCCGAGAACCCTGTGCCCTTTCACAGGCGGCAGCAGAAGGAGGCTTTTCAGATTTTTTGAAAATACTTCTATCGCCTGTTTTTCTGCTTCTTCTGTCTTCTGTTTTCTCATTTCCCTTTCTATGGAAGGCCAGAGCAATCTTTTAAATCCGTCCTGAAGAGCTTCTGTGAAATATTCTACATCACCCCTGTAGCCGAAAACATTTTTTAATTTCATAAGGGTTTTCTCTTCATCTATATCTATTGATACTTTCAGATGTTTTTCCTTATTTCCTCTGTTTATGGCAAGAACCCTGTGGGGAGGTAAAGAAGAAAAAGATTCGTTATAGTTATAATATATTTCATAATTGGTTTTTGCCTCTTTATCTGATGCAGTAGAAGTTACTCTGCCTTCTTTCGCCACTGTATCTCTGAGGAAATTACGTACCTTTATATTTTCTGAGATTCTTTCGGCTACTATGTCTTTTGCACCGTTAATAACATCTTCAGGTGTATTTACCTGTTTTTCAGGATTTATATATTTTACAGATTCTCTGTCTATATCTTCTTTTTTACTCTTTTCATCAACAAGTAAATCTGCCACAGGTGTGAGACCTTTTTCTTTCGCTATACTGGCCCTGGTGTTTTTCTTCTGTTTGTAGGGCAGATAGAGATCTTCCAGTTCCTGTAATTTTACGGTTTTTACAATCTTTGCCTTCAGCTCTTCAGTCATTTTCCCCTGTTCTTCTATAGATTTTATTATATGTTCTTTTCTTTCCTGAAGGTTTCTTAAATAAGCAATTCTTTCTTCAATATGTCTGAGTTCTTCTTCATTTAAATTACCTGTTACTTCTTTCCTGTATCTTGCAATAAATGGTATTGTATTGCCTTCATCAAGAAGATTTATCGTTTTTTCTACCTGTGAAGGTTT
>CALARM010000179.1 GCA_937888925.1 uncultured Synergistia bacterium
TGATTCTTTTTTCCAGAGAAATTTTAAAGGAACATCCCGGTGCATCTTTTATTTCTGAAGTTAAATGTTCTCGGACCCTCTTCGATGATATAGAACGCCACGGTGGACGTGCCATCATGTGGAAGGTCGGTCATTCCCTTATAAAAAAGAAACTTGCAGAAGAAGGAGCACTCCTGGCAGGGGAGATGAGCGGCCACATATTTTTTACTCACAGATATTTCGGTTTTGACGATGCCGTATATTCAGGAGGCAGAGTTCTGGAAATACTTTCAAAATCAGATAAATCTCTTTCTGAATTACTTTCAGATATTCCGGCAACTGTAAATACGCCTGAAATAAGATTTCCCTGTTCTGATGAGATAAAATTTGAAATTGTAAAAAAAGTGGTACATTATTTCAAAGAAAAATATGAAGTTGTGGATATAGACGGTGCAAGGGTAATTTTTCCTGAAGGATGGGCCCTTGTGAGAGCTTCAAATACACAGCCTGTTATTGTAATGAGGTTTGAAGCTTCTACCGGAGAAGAACTTGCTAAAATAAGAAAAAATGTGGAAGAAATACTGGAAAAGATGATGGAAATCTGAATATTTAAGTAAGTGGTGAGTGGAAATATATTTCCCATCTCACCACATACTATTAATTTATTTCTTAGTAAGTTTTACGGCCTCTTTACCTTCTCCCCTATGAAATAAAAGGAAGAAATTTTTTATAGTTAATTTCCCTGTCTTATAAAACTTTCTCTCCTTTCATAGATTATATATTACGACTATTTAAATACTATATTTATAATAATTTTCTTTATGAAGTGAAATTATTTGATCCATGAAAAACAGTATGATATAATAAATATATTATGATATTACCTGTACCAATAAACTTTATAAATCTACCATTTGATGAGATAGAAAGAGGAATTGTTGATGCTCTTGGTAATAGTGCCCTTATTGTCGGTGCTATAAAGGCATCAGTTTTTTTATTTTCAGAAGATTTAAAGACTGTAACAGGCAGTTATGAATGGTTTTATGGAGAACATAATCCCTCTCTTTCTCTGAATATTTCTACAGATTTTTTTTCCGGTTATTTTGAGAAATGGAAAAATTTTGAAACACTTTTTATATCATCACCATCTGAACTGAATAAATGGCCCGGAACAGATTTTTCTTCCCTTCTTTTCATCCCTCTGATTTTTAGAGGGAAACTTTACGGCGCTATGGGATTTTATGGAAAAGAACATACGAAATGGCCTGATGACGCAGTTCATTTACTGGAATTTATGGCACCTCTTATAATTAATGTCCTTGAAAGAAAGAAAACAGAAGAACGTCTCAGAGATAGTGAGGAAAAGTACAGGAATCTTTATCATTATGCCAGTGCAGGACTCTTTGAAACCTCTATGGAAGAAGCAACAATAATAGCCTGTAATAAAACATACTGTCAGATGGCAGGCTTTACTTCTGTAGAGGAAGCTATAAACCAGGATGTACTTCAGTTTTATGCAGTTCCTGCCCGGAGAGAAGAAGTAAAGAATATATTAAAGGAAAAAGGTTATATAGAAAATTATGTAACTCAATTTAGAAATAGACTTACAGATAAAAAATTCTGGGCAGAATTTTCAGCCAGAGTTAATCGTGATAGAAATGTTATAGAAGGAACCATTATTGATATAACAAAAAGGAAAGAAGCAGAAGATGCTCTTGTATTCACACAGTTTGCCATGGATAATGCAAGAGATGCCGTATATCTGGTTGACTCGGAAAGTAAATTTGTATATGTAAATCATGCTGCCTGTAAATATCTCAACTATTCAAGAGAAGAACTTATGTCTATGGGCATCTGTGATATAAGACCCGGATATACTGAACAGTGGTGGATGTCTCATATGCAGGAAATAAAAGAAAAAAAGTCTTTTATGTATGAAAGTGTTAATAAAAGAAAAGATGGAACAGTTTTTCCTGTAGAAGTATCTGTAAATTATCTGGAATTTTGCGGCAGAGAATATAACTGTGCTATTCTTCGTGATATTACGGAAAGAAAAATAAGAGAAAGAGAAATAAACAGATTACTTTCCATTATTGAATCCACCAGTGATCTTATTTCAACAGCAGAACCTGATGGTACAATACTGTATATGAACAGGGCAGGAAGGGAGCTTTTGAAAAATTCTGATTCTGTACAATATGCTCATCCTGACTGGGCTCTTGATATAGTTATGAATACAGGAGTTCATTCTGCAATAAAAGATGGTGTCTGGCACGGAGAAACAGCTATTTTATCACGGGATGGTCAGGAAATACCTGTTTCACAGGTTATTACTGCCCATAAATCATCTGATGGCACAGTGGAATACTTTTCTACTATTTTGAGAGATATAAGTGAAAGAAAAAAAGCTGAACATATGCTCGCCGGGGAAAAGGAACGCCTTGCTGTCACCCTTAAAAGTATAGGCGATGGTGTTATTGCCACAGATATTTCGGGAAGGATTACCATTATGAACGGTATTGCTGAAAAACTTACAGGGTGGACTCTGGAAGAAGCAGAAGGGAAAGAATTTTCTACTGTTTTTCATATTGTCAATGAGATGACAGGAGAAGTATGTGAAAATCCTGTTCAGAAGGTAATCACCAGTGGAGAGATTGTGGAACTGGTAAATCATACCATGCTTATATCCAGAGATGGAAGGAAATTTATAATTGCCGATAGTGCTGCACCGATAAAAGACAGAGTCGGTCAGATTACAGGTGTTGTTCTTGTTTTTCGTGATATGACGGAAAGAAAGATCATGATGAACCATATTCAGAGGGTTCAGAAGCTTGATGCTCTTGGACTTCTTGCAGGAGGTATAGCCCATGATTTTAATAATCTTCTGGGAGGAATTTTTGGCTATATTGAACTTGCCAGGGATGCCTGTAAAGATAGTGAAGCATACTTATCTCTTTCTTCTGCCTTCAATTTATATGATAAAGCAAAATCTCTTACTCAACAGCTTCTTACCTTTGCCAAAGGCGGTTCTCCTCTTAAAAAGACTGATAAACTTACACCTGTTATAAAAGATAACGTTAAATTTGCTCTTACCGGTTCAAATCTGAAATGTACCTTTAATATAGATGACCATTTATGGTTATGTGATTTTGATAGTAACCAGATAGGTCAGGCTGTTAATAATGTAGTAATGAATGCAGTTCAGTCTATGCCGGCAGGAGGTGTAATATGTGTCAGCGCCGAAAATGTTCAATCTCTTCCGGTTATTCACATGGCTAATGGAAAAGAAAAATATGTGAAAATTTCCGTAATGGATAAAGGCACCGGTATACCAGAAGGATTAATTAAGAATATTTTCGATCCATTTTTTACAACAAAACAAAATGGCAGCGGAATAGGCCTTTCTATTGTATATTCCATCATCACCAGACACGATGGTTTTATTGATGTTGAGTCAGAAGAGGGGAAAGGCACTGTTGT
>CALARM010000180.1 GCA_937888925.1 uncultured Synergistia bacterium
CAGAGCCTTTTCATATTCACTTCTGTCATAATATTCTTCTGCTTTATCCAGAAAACCTGCTATCTTACTCATAGGGCCTACATAGAGTATATAATAGGCACAGGTACCGACAATAATAGCTATGAGTGCAATAGGGATAATATATTTCTGTAAAGAAAATTTCTTCTTCCTTTTTGTAAGAGGTCCTGAGGGCAGACGGCCGGAAGGTAATCCCATCTGAGGTCTCAGATTACCGGAAGGCATGGTTCGCGGTTCTGAAGGACGTGCCGGCGGTATATTACCTGTACCGAGGCTTCCTGATGGCATAGTTCGTGGTTCTGAAGGCTGTACCGGCAGTGCCTTCCCGGAAGAAGGAAGACCAGAAGAAGGAGTTTTCTGGTATGGAACAGTAGATGACATTACGGCAGTTTTATCTATAAAACTAAAAATAGTATTACCGATTTTTATTTTATCACCATTTTTAAGCTGTATCTTTCCGCTTATCTCTGTGTCATTTATAAAAGTCTTATTTGTGCTGCCCAGATCTTCAACAAAGAAACATTTTTCTTTAGAAGAAATCTGAGCATGTCTTCCAGAGGCCTGACTGTCAAAATCCACCACAATATCACTGTCAGGACTGCGGCCAATTTTGATAAATTCTTTATTTAAAGGAACAGATATTTTACCTTTTCCCTGTCTTTCATAAGTTAATTCCGCATTAGAAGGAACTTTTATGTTCTGTGGCACAGTGGGAGAATTTGCTGCAAGCATAGTAGGCGGTATTAACTGAGGAACTGTAGAAGGGAAGGAAGCATTTACCATTACAGTGCCGACTTCTTCTGACGGGTTCAAAAATGTAAAAAGAGTATTACCGATTTTCACCTGACTGTTGTGTTTTAGCTCTGTTCTGGCACTTACTTGAACATTATTAACAAAAGTCTTATTTGTGCTGCCGAGATCTTCGATAAAGAATCTATTTTGTTCCGATAGAATCCTGGCATGTTTTGATGATACCTGTGTATCATAGTCAAGTAAAAGATCATTTCCTCTGTCACGACCTATATTGATACACTCTTTATTCAGTGGAACAGTGACTTTCCCTTTTCCCTGTCTCTCATATATCAGTTCTGCCGGCATAAAAACACCTCTATTAAAGTAAAAGCTATAAAGAGATTTATTCTATAAAGTGAGTAAAATTACCTTCTTCTGTAAAAATTCAGTTACCCCACTCCTGGTACCGCAACAGGTAAAAGGGGATCCGTAAAAAGCTTCTGCCTGGCAGGCTCTGGAGAAGAAAAATTAGTTTTTTATATAGTATTAAAAATTAAATAAGGGTTAATTTATTGTCTGTAAAACAAATGATATAAGGCAAATTATTTTTTTTCGTAAGAGCCTGTCAGGCAGAGGCTGATAAAATGGTTACGAACTTATTTGGAGCGGTACTTAGATTAAACATAAAATTATCGTAAACAACTTGGTAAAAGTATAAAAAAATGTTATACTCTGTTAGAAAATAAGAAGAACATTAAAGATACAGGATAACTTCAATGATACTTACAAAAAGAAGTGTTACATTGAAACTTACTTCAATTGCTGTTCTATTAAATCTCTTTTCTCTATATTTTTTCTACAGAGCCGATCTTGCAAGCAATACCGGTAAAGAAGGGTTAATAGCAAGTTCAATATGGATTATTAGCATCATATTATTCATCATATCGATTTTTATTTTATATCCGTCAAAAAAAGCAACAAAAAATCCGGAGAACACTTTAGATTTAGCTGAAAAAATTTTCTTTATATTAATGCTTCTTTTTGCTTTAACCCTCAGATTATATAAACTTACTCATAGGGGTATTTATTTAGATGAATGGTACTGGCTAACACAGGCGAAATCACTTTTAAATGGAGAAATAAACACTCCTTTCGGATTTGTCGGAGATCAACCATCTAATATGCCATGTTATATAATTGCAATGTTCCTTGCACCTTTAAAAAACGTTTATCTTGCAGTCAGATTACCGAGTGTTCTCTACAGCATGTTAAACATATTATTTATTTTCATGTTTTTAAAAGAAGCTTTTGATAAAAGGGTTGCATTAATATCGGTATTATTGCTTTCCACCTCAATCTGGGATATTCACATGTCTCAAACTGGCTGGAATAATATCACTCCGAATCCTTTTTTAATAAGTGGCGTAATACTCTTTATGTATAGAGGCATTAAATATCATTCTGAAAGAGATATTCTTATCAGCGGGCTTTTCCTGGGAATCAGTTTAAATTTACTTTATGTAGCTTCTCTGAGCCTGATTATTACTGTTATATACTTTACATATCACTTAATAATTTGCAAAAAGCCGACATTCTTCAGAAGTGTTCTTATTTCTTCCGGTTTAAAGTTCAATACTATTAAACTATCATTTAACTTTTCTCTCGAAAAATCTTTATTCATAAATTTTTCTAATTTCTCGGAATCACTTGTGCCATTCAAGTTATCTACAGTTTCTTTCTTTTATTCAGACAATGCAAAAAATCTTAATAAAACAATCTTTTTGCTCCTATTATTAGGCCTCACTACCTTTATGACTTCATCACCTACAATAATAAAAATATATAACAATTCAGAGACAGCAATCGGCAGACACCGGTCATTTATTAATGAAAATATTAATTATTCCAAAGACCAGGGAGGATTAAATTACTATATTAATCAAATTAAATTAGTAATCAACGATTTTAGCTATAATCAGGATAAATATAAAATGTATATACTCTGGGGGATAACACTGGAGCCTGTTGTTATATTCTTTCTTCTTATCGGTATCGTATATTCTCTCAGACACATATATGCTCCTCATTTTTTACTTATATGTTTAAGTTTCTTTGTAATGTTTATTCCCATGGTTGTTTTATACCGTACAGACAGTATATGGAGAGAATATAGCTTTGTGCCATCTATATATATGCTTACAGCAATCGGCTTTTATGTATTCAGCAAATTATCAGCTAAATCCATAACCATAAAAATTCTCCATTATAAACCGGAGGTTAACTTGAAAACTGCTTTACTCTGGCTGTCAATATTTATATATTCTGTATCATGGATGTATCATGCAGCCATGTACAATCATAATTTTCTTTTAAATGAAAGTGACAGTACTGAAGCATACAGTAAAGCAATAACTGAATATATAGATAAAAATATACCGGAAGGTACATTAGTATTACTACCGGATGAATTATGTAAAAATTATATTACAATTGTCCTTCAGGATAAGTATAATTATAAAACCTATGTCAGTCTGGATGATGTAATGCCATATCTAATAAAAAAGGAAAAATTCGTACTGGTCAAGATGGAGTTTAATATTACAAAAGCAAATGAGTCAGACAGGTCATTACTTTTTTTCAAAAAAAATCTAAAAAAATTTGATTCAAGTGTACAGATAGAGAATATCATCACCAGGTATGACGGTACCCATGCAGTTATATTCTACTGTTTTCATAATAGCCCGGGGAAGCTCATCAGGTGATATAATTTTTGTAAATTATAGCCAATAAAGCCGGCTCCACCGCTGAGAAAAACCTTCTTACCTGAATAAAACATCAAATAAAGCTCCCTCTTTATATTTTATTATCCGATAAAAATTCGAAAGATCTTTATTCTATATGTGGATTTAAATTATTTAGATAAACTACTTCTACCTAATTTTCATCTAAAGCCTTATTTTACGCCGTTAAAAATGAAAATTCCTATACCCTTAAATTACCTTCTCATATAAATATTCATTCAGGACTACCATTAGTCCGTGAGTAAGACACCCTTTTGTGTTATAATATACACAAAAAGAACTTTACTGCAAAGAGAGGCAATAATATGTATGTAAAAAAATTTCTTTTACCGTCCATGATTCTCGCGATTTTACTTATCATTCTCCTTCCTGCAGCAGCAGAAACAGCGCAGGAGTGGTTAAATAAAGGGCTGAAACTATATGATGAAGGTAATTATGAAGAAGCAATCCTGTGTTATGACAGGGCAATAGAACTTGAACCTGAGAATGATACAGTCTGGTATGACAAAGGGCTTGCACTGGACAACCAGGGAAAATATGAGGAAGCAATCACATGTTATGACATGGCTATGGAACTTAACAGGGAAAACATAGATGCTCTGAATAATAAAGGACTGATTATTTACAGCCAGGGGAAATATGAGGAAGCGCTCGATTGCTTTAACAGGGTAATAGAGATTGCTCCTTCATCCATCTATGGATGGACAAATAAAGGACTTATATTATACAATCAAAAACAATACGAAGAGGCCATCAAATATTTTATAAAAGCACTGGATATTGAGCCGGAACATAGACCTTCCTGGATTAATCTCGGCAACTGTTTCTATGATATGGGCAATTATGAAGATGCCATCAAATGCTATGAAAACGTTTTAATTATTGATCCCTCTTACAGTAAAGCATGGTATAACAGAGGGAATTGTTTCCAGGCACTCGGGAAAGATAGGGAAGCAATAGAAAGTTACGACAGAGCACTGGAAATTAAACCTGATTATGTTGATG
>CALARM010000181.1 GCA_937888925.1 uncultured Synergistia bacterium
TAGACCTGGATTCACATTATTATAAAATGATTTCTCAGTTAGAAGACAGATTTCCCTCCGGTTCTCCTTCCCTTCTGGAATGTGAAAGATTGACAGTTCAGGGAGATGTAAAGTTCGGCAGAAACATAAATTTAAAAGGGAAAGTAAAAATTATGAATAAAAGAAACTGCCAGGTTTTTCTTGAAGATAATCTGACTGTCGAAGGAGATTTTGTTATAACATAAGATGATTGAAGAAAAGAACAATATACAACTGGTTCCAAGGCTTGGACTGGCCACTACAATTCTCATAGTTATAGGTGCCGTTATAGGGTCAGGTATCTTTCGAAAACCCGGTGTTATGGCATCACAGCTCGGTTCTCCCGAATTGCTTCTTCTTGTCTGGCTGGTAGCAGGTATAGTTACATTTTTCGGTGCCCTCACCAATACGGAGATTGCAGGTATGATTACTGAAACAGGAGGGCAATATATTTATTTTCAAAAAATGTACGGAGATTTTTTTGCCTATCTTTACGGATGGTCAATGTTTGCCGTTGTTCAAACAGGTTCTATTGCTTCCATAACCTACGTATTTGCCGAATACTCCCAGTATTTCTTTACACTTCCCAGATTTGCGGAAAGTACCGAAAAATATTTCGAAATATTTATTCCCTTTATAGGCTATATCTATCCCCTGCAGAATATAGGAGTCAAATTACTGGCTATACTTGTAATTACTTTACTGACTGTTGTAAATTATTTCGGTATCATTTTCGGAGGAGGAGTTTCTGCATTTTTTACTACTATGAAGATTCTTGCCATTTTAATTCTTGCAGTGGCAGGCTTTATATTCGGAAACGGTTCTTTCAGTAATTTCACAATCCACTCTGCAGGACATACGGATATTCCTGTAATCCTTGCAATAACAGCAGCTCTGTCAGGAGCATTCTGGGCTTATGACGGATGGAATAATATTACATATATTGCGGGAGAAGTAAAAAATCCTCAAAAAAACATACCTCTTGCACTTTTCTATGGAACTCTTACGGTAATAGTAATTTATATTATGATCAATCTTGCTTATTTATACATACTTCCCGTTGATATCATGTCGAAATCAAAGTTAGTTGCCGCAGATACGGCAAAATCTTTCCTGGGAGATCTCGGCACAGCCTTTATCGTTCTTGCCGTTATGCTCTCTACATTCGGAACATCAAACGGTTCTATTATGGCATCGGCCCGTGTATATTTCGCCATGGCAAAGAAAAAGGTTTTTTTTCCGTCTCTCGGAACAATTCACCCGAAATTTCATACACCATCTGTATCACTGGTTGTCCAGTCCCTGTGGGCAAGTATCCTTATTCTGAGCGGAACCTTCGATACTATTACAGACATGCTGATTTTTGTGAGCTGGATTTTTTACGGACTCGGTGCTTTCGGAGTTTTTATATTAAGAAAAAAAATGCCTGATACTCCCAGGCCGTATCGTGTGCCGGCCTATCCATTTGTTCCTGCCATATTCGTCCTCTTCTCCGCCTTTTTCGTGTGTATTACTTTATATAACGATATCAATAATTATATGATAAATAATTTCGCCCCCGGAGAACCAAGGATAATAAAATCCTTATTCGGACTTCTTTTTGTCGCCATGGGAATTCCTCTCTTTGTCTATTTTAAAAAGAGAACAGGTATTCGTAATGCGTAATGCGTAATGCGTGATCCGTGATCCGTATTTTATCTCCAGGGCATTTTATAAAATGCCCCTACTACTTCACCTTTCACTTTTCACTTTTCACCTTTCACTTTTCACGACTCCCCATCAATCTCCTTTATCTCTTCTTCCCATTTTTTATAAAGTTCCTCTATGAACTTTCTATAATCCACTTCTATTCCAAAACCTTTGTTCATTAAAAAATTAAATATATAATCATGATAAATCTTTTCCCACTCATATTTTTCATACCACATTTCAAGTATTTTATATTCAGGAACAACCGGTCCGGGCCACTGTCCCCTTGATTGTATTTCAGACAACTCTTCCTGCAATTTCTGAAACAGCTCCGGCTTATTACAATCATATTTATGTTTAACATATAAAAGTAACCATATGGCACAGGCCATAATCTTCTCATTTACGGAATGAACAGGTTCCTTTACTACTCCAGATGTTATATATTCTTTCAGTTCAATTAAAACGGCTTTTGCTTTCTCAATAGCTTTATAAAGTTCCAGTATCTGCACCATATCTTTTATTTTCAGCTCAAGTTCTCTTCTCTCCGCTCTTTCATCTCTGAGATCCCCGGCAAGATCATGGATAAGTTTTAAATAATAATCCTTATTCTGAATATAAGGAAATTCAGAGTTTAAAATCATGGCAAGTTCTTTATCTGAAACTCTTTCTTCCAATAAAAAACAACCTTTCGCTGAAATCGTTATGCAGATGGTATAAAAAAATTACTTTAAAGTGGCACCGCAGATTATGCAGAATTTCTGCCCTTCTTTAAGAGGTTCGCCACATTCACAGATTTTTTCACGTTCTTCATCTATCTTATGTTCTCCGTCTTCATAAGTGGTTCCTGTAGAACCGGTATCTTTTGAAATTTTATCTGTTTCAGGAACATCTTCATTATTTCCATAAAAAGTTTTTTCTTTATATTCTGCTTTATTTCTTATTTTATATATAATAAATAAATAAACTACGGCAATAACAATGGCAAGAATACCGATAAAAGTCTCTACACCCTGTCCCCAGCCCATATGCTTTGAGAGTTTATAAAGAAGTTTTAAAAAATGAAATATATCCATAAAAAACCTCTATTCAAGAGAAATACCGCAGGTGATACAGAAATTCTGTCCCGGTTTAATATGCTCACCACAGACACAATACATCCTCTTTTTAGCAAATTCTTTTCTTTTTTCAGAAACTATCACAGGGATAGCTTTATCCTTTATATCTTTTTCATCATAGCCATTGATAAGACAGACGCCAACGATGAATATCAGTGCCGAGAAAATAACAAGACCTGAAGAAAAAATTCCTTTACAGAGTAAGAAAAAACTAAATTTCACCATAAGAAGTCCTATTATTTCTACAGTCCACGTAATACCTGAAATAAAAAGACCGGCAGGGATTAAAAAAGCTATGGCAGTGAAACAGCCAAGCATCTGGGCAGAAGTGTCATCAAGATTTTTTTCAGGCCATTTCTTTTTGTAAGAATTTCCTATCCATTGTCCGATATGGAAGAGAAACAGAATAGCATGCACTACAGGCATAACAGTAATTATCGGTTCGTGACGCGTAACGCGTAACGCGTAACGGGTGGAACAAATCCATTCTCCCTTAAAAATTATTTTCC
>CALARM010000182.1 GCA_937888925.1 uncultured Synergistia bacterium
GTTCTTCTTCTTCCACTCTCTTTTTTTCTTCTTCTGCTCTCTTCTGTTCTTCTTCTTCCACTCTCTTTTTTTCTTCTTCTGCTCTCTTCTGTTCTTCTTCCAGTTTCTTCTGTTCTTCTTCTGTTCTTTTCTGCTCTTCTTCCAGTTTCTTCTGTTCTTCTTCTGCTCTCTTTTCTTCTTCTTCTCCCATATCTTCTTTCTCTTCCGTTATATCTTCTTCTATATTATCTTCTTCTATTATATTATCTTCAGATATATTATCTTCAGATTCATTTTTTAAAGCTTCTAAATCTTCAGCAGATATTTGATATTTAAATATTCTTCTATATTTTACTTTTTTAGCTTTTAATTTTCCTGATTTTATATATTTGTTAATAGTTGCC
The DNA here is from genome assembly GCA_937888925.1 of uncultured Synergistia bacterium. The sequence continues at coordinate 384 of CALARM010000182.1, forward strand.
CTACTTTTACCTAACTCTTTTGCTGCTTCATTAATTTCATAATAATCTTTTTTCATATCTTCATCCTTTCAACTTTGTAATTAAATATTCAAAGTTATTTTATTGTCAGGCCAAGTAAGATTTACATGAATTTACGATTTTTACGAAGGATTCAGCCTTTAAACTGGCTCCTCCAACCAGTCCGCCGTCAATGTTTTTCTGCATAATAAGTTCTGACATATTGTCAGGTTTTACACTGCCGCCATACTGTATTCTAACCTTATCGGCTATATCAGTATTATATAAATCAGAAATAAGTTTTCTTACATAAATATGAACTTCTTCAGCCTGTTCAGGTGTTGCCGTATCACCTGTTCCAATAGCCCATACAGGTTCATATGCTATAGTTATATTTAATATGTCATTTTTAGAGATTTCTTTCAGGCTTCCTGTCATTTGTTTCTTTATGATTTCTTCTGTATGTCCTGCTTTTCTTTCTTCCTTTGTTTCTCCTATGCACACAACTGGAAGTAATCCTATGGAAAGAGCTTTTTTGAGTTTTTTGTTTATAATTTCATCGCTTTCCTGAGGTTCTCCTCTTCTTCTCTCAGAATGTCCTAGCAAAACATAGGTGCAACCTGCGTCTAATAACATTTTCCCTGATATCTCACCGGTGAAAGGACCTTCGTCATCCCAGTGCATATTTTGAGCAGCTAATTTTATTGTAGAGTTTTTTATTATTTCTCCGACTTTTTCTAACATAGTAAAAGGAGGACAAATAAACACATCACATTCAGTAAGATTTTGCAAACTATTTACCAGATCCTTAGCTACATTAACTCCTTCAGAGATAGTTTTATACATTTTCCAATTTCCGCCAATAACAGGTTTACGCACAGTATCTCCTCCTTTAAATGTTTAAATGAACAGTTCATTAATTTTCAAAAATTCCTCTATAAATTCTCTAAAAAAAAATCTTTCCCTTCTTAAATTTTTTGCAAATTCCTAATATTTTATTATAATTTAAGCACTTGAAGACTGTGAACAAAAAGTGTAAAATATAGTGTATTTCATAACTTATTAGAATTTATTTAATTAGAGTGAAAAGTGAAAAGTGAAAAGAATAGGACACTATTCATTCCTTTCACGCGTTACGCGTTACGATAAAAAAAGAAAGGTTAACTTTTTATGTTTTTAGATGTATTTAAAAACCTGTTTTCTCAAAAGTCAAAACAAATAGAAGAATATGAGCCTCTTAAATATGATGTGGAAAAAGAACTTGAAAAATACCAGAATATGCTTGAACGTGGCGAATTGAATGATGTTTCCAATTATCGTCTTGGAAAAATTTACCAGCATAAAGGGGAATTAAAACTGGCAATTCAGAGTTATCATAAAGTTCTTCATAGTAATCCTTCAGATGGGAGAACTCATTACAATCTTGCTATGATATATTTTGAAGAAAATAAGTTTACTGAAGCTCTGGAACAATTTAAGAAAGCCGTGAAATATGATCCCCGTAATCCACATGTTCATAACGGTCTCGGTAATACATATTTGAAACTGGGTCATTTTGATAAAGCGTTAATTTCTTACAGAAATTCGTTGAAATTGGATAAAGATAATATATATGCTCAACTGGGGACAGGTCATGTTCATTTTGAAAAAAAAGAATATGATAAGGCTCTTGAGATATATAGAAAGGTCATAAAAAGAAAAGCTTTGCCTGAAGCTTATATTAATACAGGAAATATTTATGCCTCCCAGGGAAAAATTTCTTCTGCCATAGAAGAATACAATAAGGCTTTGAGTATTTGTCCTGATGATAAAAAGGCCTATTATAATCTTGGACTTGCTTATTCAGAGCTCCAGGATTTTTATAAAGCAATTGACTTTTATAAAAAAGCTCTATCTATAGACCACAATTTTGCTATGGCAAGTTTAAATCTTGGTATAGCTTATTTTAATCAGGAAAATTATGAAGATGCAGAAATTCAACTGGAAAAAACTGTACGACTGGATAATAAAAATGCCTGGGCTTATTACAATCTTGCCTGGACCTATTATAAACAGGGAAAATTTGAAAAGTCTATAATGATGTTTCGACATGGAATGAAGCTTGTTCCTAAAGATACATGGACTCATTATAATCTTGGCTGGGTCTGTGCTGTACAGGGGAAGATAGATGAACTGGAAAAAAAGTATAAAAAAGATATAGAAGCCAGGCCTGATAATGCAAGAGCTTATAACAGTCTCGGTAATATCTATGCCAATCAGAACAGATTTGAAGAAGCTATAGAAGCTTTTGAGAGTGCCATAAATATCGATCCCGGTTACTACTGGGCTTATAATAACATGGCCTGGACTTATTCCAGAGAACACAGATTTACAGAAGCTATAGTTTATTATGAAAAAGCTCTTGGTTTGAAACCTGATTTTGCCATAGCACATAATAATCTTGGCGTTGCCTATGCGGGACAGGGCAGGTTCGAAGATGCCATAGAAGCTTTCGAAAGAGCAAATACTCTTGATCCGCAGTATACTGTATCTCTTTATAATCTGGGGCATATGTATATGAAAACAGATAAAACCGAAAATGCATGGGAGATTTTTCATATAGCGGCACATATGGATATTACCTTTGTAGAAGCCCATATTATGCTGGTATACTGTACTTTCAGATTAAACAGGCTTGATGAGATTATAATCTATTATAAAGCTAAATTGAAAGAATATAAAAAAGAAAATACGATACATCTTGCCCTCGGAATATGCTATTATTATAAAAATGATCTGGACAATGCTCTTTTACATTTAAAAGAATCTATTACATTGAGACCTATTGTGTTTCCCTCTTTAAGGTTTTATCTTGCACAGGTTTATTATTGCCTTGGAGATATGGATAAATGTTTGAGAGAACTGGATAGAGCTATGAAAAAAGATCCTGAAAGAGCAGAAATTTACTATAATAGAGGCTACTATCTCAGGCAAAAAGAGGAATTTGAAGAGGCAAAAAAATCTTTCCAGAAGGCCAGTACCCTTTCTCCATATTCTCTGGCATCTTTCTGTTCTCTTGCATATATTGCCTGTGATGAAGGCAGGCTGGAAGAAGGGGAAAATTATGCTAAAGCAGCCCTCCAGGAATATAAAGGCCTTGATGATGCTTATTATTTGCTCGGTTTAATAGAAGAAAAAAAAGGTAATAAAGAGAAAGCCCTCTCTTTATATAAAGAAGCCCTTTTTATAGATCCTGCCAATATAGATGCGAGAAGAGCGATTGATAAGCTCTCTGTAAAAGCATGATATATACTGACATAAAAGCTTATTGCTGATAACTGAACGGTTGCAATAAAATTATCTAAAAGTTAACATAATTTTAAAAAATACCTTCTTTACATATTTTTTTTACGGGATTATAATATATATAATAATTACCGAGTTAAGTATAAATAATACATATATACTCTCGTAACGCGTGACCCGTGACGGGAGGAAGACTTTTATTATATGCTTATGCTCAGGTCAGTAATATTCCCCGGGAGGTAAAAAAAAAATGGTTGATTCAATAAATAAATCTTCGAATATAACCAATCAGCCTCAGATCCCTGAAGTAAGAGAGAAAAAAATAATTGAACCAGAAGACTGTCTGAATATAGAAGTTCCATCTTTCCGTGATGAAAAAACAGGTTTTGTTGAACTTGGACCTGAAAGAATCGAAGAAGTAAAAAATCATATGGAGCAACAGGGATTTGCTTTTAATGCTGATGGCTTTGCATCATCTATAATTTATTCTACAGGTTTAGAACATAAATTATGTGATGCAGAAAAAGTTGTTCTCATGCTGGGCGGTAAGGTTACAGGTTCTTTATGGTTATTGAATGCTTTTACTGCAGAAATTACTCCGTCTGTATATGCTTATATGACAGAACATATGCCGGCTTATGCACCGACTCCTGACAGACAGTTTAAATCATTGATAAAACCTTTGCCTTTCTGCATACCTGATGAATAAATTTTTTTTAGTTTCACTTTTACTGGAAATTGTAATTGATTTCATAAATCTATTAATTTAAGGGTATAGGAATTTTCATTTTTAATGCCGTAAAATAAGGCTTTAGGTGAAAATTAAGTAGAAGCAATTTATCTAAATAATTTATGTGAGAATCGTAACGCGTAACGCGTAACGAGTGACGGGAGGAACAAAGTCTCATATTTCGTTGTGACCGAACCGGTCATGGTTGTTAGTGAAAAGTGAAAAGTAATTAAAATAAAGTTTCTTTCACTTTTTACTCTAAATATTCTACGATAAATTTCTTTTTCCATTGTATATAAAATCACCTGTTATTTTTTTTACACAATCTCGATATAAAAAATCTTATTTATAACCTTGACTTTCTACTACTAACTTCTTATACTTAGAAATAATCTAATTTTTGTATTTATAGAAAGGAAGTAATT
>CALARM010000183.1 GCA_937888925.1 uncultured Synergistia bacterium
GAGCTCAGGCACTTACAGAGAGAGATACCCTTCGTCTTATAGCAGGTGTCATGAAGTCTTCCCAGAGGGCTACTTTTAAACATGACAGGAATCTGAGTTTTTCCTATTCTATTCCCGGAGGAATGCGTTTTCGAGTCAATGCTTTTTATGAAAAAGGTATGGTCAGCGCGGCTATAAGAATGATGCATATTGAAATGCCGACTTTCGAAAAACTGGGTCTCCCTGTAGAAGAAATAAAGAAGATTTTTGACATGAAATCAGGAATTATTCTTATCAGCGGTCCTACAGGATCCGGCAAATCTACTACTGTTGCTTCTTTAATAAATTTTATAAATCAAACAAAGAAACAGCACATAATAACAATAGAAGATCCGATAGAATTTCTCTACAGAGACAGAAAAAGCATAATATCTCAGAGGGAAATCGGAGTAGATACACCTTCTTTTTACAGTGCTCTTTATGAAGCCATACAGCAGGATCCCGATGTAATAGTAGTGGGAGAAGTTAAAGACAGTCAGACTGTAGAACTTGTCAATGTTGCTGCAGAAGCAGGAAAACTTATTATCTGTATGGTTCGTTCTACAAATTCTGTTCAGGCAATAGAAAGATTTTTAAGTCTCCATACAGGTAGAGATCACCTTTATTTTCGTCATATTTTTGCCTGTAATTTTAAAGGAATAATCAGTCAGAAACTTGTAAGACTGGATAAAGCTGATAGTGTGCCCATATTTGAAGTAATCTGGTCTGACTCTGAGATGAGAAGTCTTATATCAAAAGCAAAATACGGACACCTTTGTTCTCTTATAGCAGAAGGCCATCATGATGGAATATTGAGTTTTTCAGATTCTCTGAATGAACTTGTTAAATCAGGGAAGATGACCCCTGAGGAGGCTCTCAAGCATAAAGAACTTTTATTACCTAAAATGGATATTTCTGACGATGATAATCCAACTGAAGATAGTATGCTTAGCTGGCTTTAGAGGGTGACAAAAATAATGAAAATCTCTGTCCTCCCGTTACGCGTTATGCGTTACGATTTTCAGATAAATTAAGGGCGTGATTTTATTTGATAATTCGCAAAATCAGTGAAAGGAGGCGGAAAGCCCGAAAAACAAGAAGAAAAATTTTAAAATGGGCTATAATTACTTCCCGTCTTATACTGGTATTACTGGTAATATTTATCCTTTTTCTTCTTGGAAAATTTGCTCTGTCGAAGTTTATTCCTGCCAGGAGTATTGCTGTGGTAGAAGCTCATTTTACAGAAGTGCCTTTTACAATTAGCTGCCGGGGACTTATTTTCCGGAAAGAAAAAATTTTTACGTCCGCCCTGGAAGGTGTATTACATCAGATAGCCACTGACGGTCAGAAGGTTAAAAAAGGTGACACAGTTGCCAGGGTATATAATTATGAACTTGAAAGTACATTGAAAAAAAGAAGAATGGAGATAAAGCAGAATGGCGTAAAACTGCACCTGTCCAGGTTTCGTCATCTCAGTCGGTGGAAGATAATGGATAACACGTTAGTATTTTCCCTGAATAAAAAAATTGATAAATTCAGAGAAAATTTACTGGATTTTAAACTCGATGATAGCAGGTCAGTAGAAAAAGAAATAGAAGAAATAGTTTTAAAGAGGCAGGGGTTAAAAGAAGAACACAGGAAATATCAGATGGAAATGAGTAATAAAATCGACATGCTCGTTAAGGAAAATGGAAATATAATTAATACATTGCAAAAAGACGTTTCTTCGAATTTTACTGCTGAATATGACGGTGTAGTAAGTTATTATTTTGATGGCTATGAAGAAAAACTTTCACCTGACAGTATTTTGAAATCTCCTTTATGGACAACTCCGAAAATAGAGCTTTCTCCTATGAAAATAAGAAATGGTCAGAAGGTAGGAACAGGTTCACAGATTTTTAAATTAATTGAACTGCCCTATTACATACTGACCAGGGTTTCCAGTGATAATAAAGATTATCTCGAAACCAGGGAAGACAGGGTTATAATGTTTCCTGAATATCATACACAGATAGCAGGTTCTGTCGAGAAGGTTTATGATAAAGGTCTTCAGAGTTCTGAGCTTCTTGTAGTTCTTGCGTCCAGACAACTGGAAAATCCATTGCTTATTAAAAGAGAAGTTTCTATGGAAATTCTTCTTTCAAAAGTTAACGGTGTATCTCTTCCAAAGACGTCCAGAGTTGAGAAAAACGGGGAAGTCGGAGTATATACAGTTGACCGGGATAAGAAGGCGAAATTTTCACCTGTAAGGGTCAAGGTTGAAGACGGAAACCAGTTTATCGTAGAAGGTCTTAAAGATGGTGCAATTGTTATTGTAGATGCAAGAGATATTACGGAAGGAATGGCGGTGACGGTTAAACAGTGACCAGTTATCAGTGATCAGTGACCACTAAGTACCGTAACAGGTAAAAGGGTACCCGTAAAAAGCTTCTGCCTGGCAGGC
>CALARM010000184.1 GCA_937888925.1 uncultured Synergistia bacterium
TGGATGAGAAAAAAATTGATAGTTTTCAATTGCATAATATAAAAGGTATAATATACACCCTTAATGGAAAAACAGATATTGCCCTTATAGAATTTAACAGGGCTCTAGAATTAAATCCTCTCAGTTTTGAAATACACAACAATATTGCAGTAGTGTATCAGTTCCTGAAAAACTATAGCCCTGCCATAGATCATCTGAAAAAATCCATAGAGTTAAATTTTATAAATAGCTGGGCTTATAACAATCTGGGAATGATTTATATAGACCAGAAAAACTATACAAATGCAGAAGAAGTACTTTACTTTGCAAAAGTGTCTGATCTTAAATCTCCCTGGATAAGGCATAACCTGGGATGGACTTATTACAAACTTAATAAAACAGAAGAGGCAATCAAAGAATTAAAGGAAGCAATAAAACTAAATCCCGGAGAGGTCACTTTCCCGGAACATCTGGGATGGATATATTATGAACATGATGACAACAATAATGCTCTCAAATCTTATTATAAAGTACTGGAAATAAATCCTCAAAAAGATAATATATATAATGCCATAGGCATTATCCTGGCAAAGGAACGTAAGTACATTCAGGCAGTATCAAATTACAAAAAAGCCATAAAAATCAATGGAGCAGAAGAGCTATATCATAGAAATCTCGGCATAGCCTGCTATAAACTGAATAAATATGCAGAAGCATCACAGGAATTTCAGAAAGCACTGAATATAAATTATTACTCCCCTGAAAATCACATTAATCTGTCGTCGGCTATGTTTAAAGAAGGGAAAACAGATGAAGGGATGACTCTTCTGAAAAATGCCGTATCTTACAATGAACAGAATTACAACCCTGTCATAGATCTTATAATATCAAATAATCAGGGGTCTATATATCTGGAACAGGGGAAACTGGATCTGGCAGAACATCAATTTCAAAATATAATAAATTATAAAGATACATATAAAGGAATGGAGAAATACATTACAAATTATTATGTGGACGTATATAATAATATGGCTATTTTAAAATACAGACAGGGTCTGACTGAAGAAGCTGTTAAAATACTTAAAAATGCTCTGGAAATATCTCCTGATTGCAGCAGTACACTCAACAATCTTGCATTAGAAGATAAAGAACATGCCGGGGAACTCTATGAAAAAGCGATAAAACTTGACGGGAGAGGACTTTATTACAATAACCTGGGAGTAATGTACTTCAAATCAGGTAATATAGATAAAGCTATAGAAGTTCTAAAAAAAGGGAAAAAGAGCGGCCTTGATCTTATTCACTATAATCTGGGAGGAGCCTATCTACAGAAAAACATGTTCAGAGAGGCTATGGAAGAATTAAAGAAAATACCGGAACAGTCTTATTTAGCACCTGAAGCATGTTATTATACAGGTCTTATTTATTACAGAGAAAATAAGAAAGTACCTGCAAAAGAAAAATATGAGAGAGCAATTTCAATGAAAAAAACCTCTGACAACCTTGTAGATGCAGGATGGCTCCTTCTTAATCTTAAAGCCTATGAACTGGCACTGGATAAGTTCAGAGATGCAATCAAAGTAAATGCCGGTAATGTATCAGCCTATGCAGGAATGGCCACATGTTATTTCAATATGTCTCATATGGACAGGGCAATGGAGGAAGCGAATAAAGGTATAAAATTTGATCCGTCCTCTGAAAAACCCTATATAATAAGGGCACTTGTATATTATCACAATAAAGATTTTAATAGAACTATTGAAGATCTGAAAAAAGCAATAGAACTTAATCCGCAGAACAGTCTGTTATATTACAACTACGGATATATACTTCAGGAAAAGAAAGACACAGACAGGGCGATAAAAGCTTTTGAGCAGGCAATATCTCTTAATAAAAAATCAGTTCTTGCAACAGGTGCCGGTACGTTTATATATTTTCTAAAAGGAGACTACGAAAAAGCAAAAGAGTCAGCTTATCAGGTAATAGAGAATGATATTACCTTTGCAGATGCCTATTATATTCTGGGCAGAGTGGCTGAGAAAGAAGGAAATAAAGAAAAAGCAATTTTTGAATATAAAAGAGCACTGAAAGCTGATCCGCTACATATTGAAGCCGGTGAAGCAGTAAAAAGGTTGGAGAAGGGCCAATAGTGAGTCGCAGGGGCGCCCCCCCCTGTGGTCGCCCCTGTATCGGTCGCGCATCACGCATTACCCATTACGCATCACGATTAAATTCTTTCAAGGCGTGAAATAATCCCCTCTATGGCAACCCCTTCTTTATACATCTCTTCAAGTATTACTCTTACATCCTGAGGAAGATGACTTCCTTTTCTCAGAATCATTTCACACTGACCTATTACAGCTGTAAGGGGGTTATTTATTTCATGTCTTATAGTCAGGGCAATCTGACCTACTGCTGCCAGACGTTCTGCCTGAAGTATTTTATTCTGAAGTTCCTTTATCCTGAGCAGATTTCTTATCCTTGCAAGCAGTTCGGAAAGCTCGAAAGGTTTCGCAAGATATTCATCTGCTCCCAGTTCAAATCCCTTCATCATATCATCTATTTCATTCTTGGCAGTAAGCATAAGTACAGGTATGTCTTTCAAATGGTCACTGCTTTTAATTATTTTAAGAGC
>CALARM010000185.1 GCA_937888925.1 uncultured Synergistia bacterium
AGATAGGCATGTTCCCACATGTGAATAAGAACACTCTTCAGTGTAGGCACCCTGTAAGGTGGAAGCTCCATAACAAAAGGTGAACATTCACCGGGGAAAAGTAATTCTCTGAATATTTTTGCCATAATTACAGCCAGAATAAATCCTATCAGGTATATAGAAAAGAGTACATTCCCTGCCATAGAAGGACTGAAAAAAGCACTTATAAGTAATGTATAAACAGGCAACCTTGCTCCGCAACTCATAAGTGGTATTATCAGTATTGTAGTTAATCTGTCTTTTTTACATTCAAGTGTTCTTGTTGCCATTATTGCAGGCACACTGCACCCGAAACCTATAAGCATAGGTATAAAGGATTTCCCATGAAGACCTATGGAATGCATTAATTTATCTACAATAAAAGCCACTCTGGCCATGTAACCGGTATCTTCCAGAATAGCTATTGCCAGAAAAAGCAACACTATATTTGGAAGAAATATAATTACGCCTCCAACACCGCCTATTATGCCATCTACAATAAGAGAACGAAATATTCCTTCTTTCATATGAAATATAATAAAATGTCCCAGTGAATCAATCAGGAATTCAATGAGTTCCATGGGAGGGGTTCCGAGAGTAAAGGTCAGTTGAAAAACCAGCCACATAAATAATAAAAATATCGGTATACCTAACAGCCTGTGAGTTAAAATAAAATCTATCTTTTCCGATGTAGATATTTTATCTTCTTTTGTTTTCTCTACAGTTTCTTTATATAAACCGTTTATAAATCCATATCTTTTGTCTGATATTATGTTTTCAGGTTCATCATTGAAAAAATTTTTTATATATGTCCTGGCTTCAGATACTAAGGTCACTATTTCTTCTGATAATTTATTTTTCTTTACTTCTTCAATAATTTCCGTATCCTGTTCAAGTAATTTAATGGCAAGCCATCTGTCGGAATATTTACCGTTAATTACATTATTGGAAGAAAGGAATTTTGATAATATCTTTATGTATTTATCTATTTCTTTACCGTACTTTACTATAGTCCCGGTGGTCTTTTTGTGGTTTTTTACCAGTGATAAAGATGCTTTAATTACATTTTCAATACCTTCGCCTTTACTGGCTACAGCTGTAACAACAGGTGTAGCAAGGAGTTTTTCTATGAGTTTTATGTTTATCTTATATCCCTGGGAAGTGGCAAAATCCATCATGTTAAAAACCAGAAGAAGAGGTATTTCGAGTTCTATAAATTGTAAGGCCAGATAGAGGTTTCTTTCCAGATTTGACGCATCTATGACGTCTATTATAACATCAGGTTTTTCTTCTATAATAAAGTTTCTTGTTACAATTTCTTCGATGGAATAAGGACTCAGGCTGTAAGTTCCGGGAAGATCAATTACCTTTATTTCTTTGCCTTCATACTTAAATTTTCCCTCTTTTTTTTCAACTGTTACACCGGGGTAATTACCTACATGCTGGCGGGAGCCGGTAATGGCGTTAAAAAGAGTAGTCTTTCCCGAGTTCGGATTCCCTGCAATGGCAATTGTTATATTATTGGACATATAAATCACTTCTCTGGAGTTTTAAGGTTTACGGTTTGAAACTCTCAACTCTAAACTCTAAACTCTAAAGTACTTCAACTGTCATGGCTTCGTTTTTTCTCAATGATAAATAATAGTCTCTTATTTTAAATTCCAGAGGATCTCCCAGAGGCGCCGGCTTTACCATTTTTATGGTCACACCTGTTACAAAACCCATATCCCTTAATCTTCTCTGAATAAGACCCTGACCGTTTACTTTTTTAACAGTTGCTTTTTCGCCGGCTCTGAGATCCATTAATGTTTTCATAAATTTGTGCCTCCGCTATTGTTTTTATTTATTTTTTACTTGAAAATGAAAATCATTTTCAACTTTATCTCAAAATAAAAGAGTAATGTTACTCTCTTTTACTATATTAGTATAGAATACTTATTTTTAAGTGTCAAGTCTTTATGAAAAAATTTCTTATTTATGAATTAATCAGAATATATTATATTTTTCAGGCCTTGCAAAATCCTGCCGGTACCTTATAATAAATTAATAAGCATTCAGATTTCCGGTACTATCCTGTACGCTTTACTTAATTTTATAACTTATTATGTAATAAACCGTTATTTAAGGTGAAATGTAATGAAATTCGGGAAATTTTTTAGAGATACAGGGAATAAAATATTACTGTTTTTTATCCTCTCTGCTCTTCTTTTTTCTTATATTTTCTTTGTTTTTTATGAAGAAGATAAAAGAGATAGTCAATATGCCCTGTCACTCTGTAAGATCTTTCTGGAAAATAAAATGAAAGAGACTTTTAATATATCTATATGTGTTTTAAATGATTTGGATAATATTCTGGATAAGGGACTTGTGGCAAACCCGTTCCCTGTAAGTTTTACACTTATAATCGATGAGAATGGTTCTGTAGTAGATAAAAGTGGCAGTGAGGTTGGTGAAGAGGTGATGAAAAAATTACTGCTTGTAGAAAATAAAAATACAACCCCTTCGGATATGCTCCGGGTTATGGCGAATCCCGATAGCGGTATCACTGTAGTATCTATTCTGCCTTTTAATAGTGAAAAAATAAAAGGTCTTATTGTAGTAGGTAATAATTTTTCTGAAATAGATATTCAGAAACAGATTCCTGTCATAGACACTAAAATAGGAACTTATATAAATAATAAGAAAGTTTCGAATAGTTTTGGTCCTGATGATCTTTCTTCCGGGGCAATAAAAGAACTGGGACAGAATAATGTGTTCTTTGATAATTTTAATATAAATGGCAGAGGATACTATGCCTTTATATATCCTTTAAATTATACAGAAGGAGAAATACCTGATGCAATGTTATGTGCTTTCCCTTCTGATTTTGTTTATAAAATAAACATGCAGGGGCTCTATGCCAGAGTTTTTTTAATTCTTCTTATATTGTTTTTCTTATTGACTCCTGTACTGTCAGTTAATAGAAAAGGTGAAGAAGTTTCTCTTCAGGATGCAAGTGAAGTTGAATTTACTGCCAGAGAGAATCTGGAACTGGCCAATATAAAAATCAGGAAAATTAATGAGGAATTGAAGGCAAAAACAGAAACTATTAAGAAATCACGGGATGAAGCCCATCAGAGCAGGCAGCAAATGGACTCCCTTTCTGTGAAATGTAAAAAAATTCAGGACGAACTGGATACTTTAAAAAAAGCAAATGAAGATGTTC
>CALARM010000186.1 GCA_937888925.1 uncultured Synergistia bacterium
CTCCTCCTTTTTCTATGGTGCATATATGGTTTCTGGGGCCTGTAATAACTCTGTCCTTCAGATAAACTCCGTAAATATTGACCTTCTGTTCTTTAACTATCCAGATATAATCGGTATCATCAATAAGAAAAGGGTTGTTGCCGCCAAGGTGTATCAATTCAGTATGAGCAGTGTCTGAAAGGATATCAGATTTATTTTCACTGTTATTATTTGTATTATTATTTTCATCCATTTTTATTTCTCCGTTATAATCGTGACTGGTGACGTGTAACGCGTGATGAGTAATGCGTGTTTTCATCAGTACCGGGCGAACACGGTTTGCCCCTGCTGGTAACTGGTCACTGGTCACTGTTTTCCCTTGACGACTCAATAGATCTGAACAAGAGTCCTGTAAAGCCCATTCTCATCCTTCACAAGTTCCTCATGTCTTCCTCTCTGTACTACCCTGCCTTTATCAAGAACGATAATTTCATCACAATCTTTTATGGTGCTCAGCCTGTGGGCAATTATGACGGTGGTGCACCCTCTTTTTCTTAAATGTTCATCTATATTCTTTTCCGTAATGGCATCAAGAGCACTTGTAGCCTCGTCAAGTATCAGAATTCTCGGGTTTGTAGAGAGAGCTCTGGCGATTTCCAGCCTCTGTCTCTGGCCGCCGCTAAAATTTCTCCCGTCTTCTTCTACAATAGAGTCATATCCTTTTTCTTTTTCCGTTATACCGTCATGTATAGAGGCATCTTTTGCAGCCCTTATAATATCACTCTTCGGAATGGACGGATCCCAGAGACTTATATTTTCGCTTACTGTTCCTTCAAAAAGCATAATACTCTGATCCACCATAGCCAGGGTATTTTGTATAATCTCTACAGGTATTGTTTCTACAGGTTTTTCATCAAAAAGTATGTCTCCTTTCCAGGGGCGATAAAGGCCGCATATAACTTTTCCGATTGTCGATTTGCCGCTTCCCGAAGAACCGACAAGGGCAACCCTTGCCCCTGGCAATAGAGTAAGATTGAAATCCTCAATAAGAGGAGGTTCCAGAGGACTGTAGCCGAAAGATATACCCTTAAGTTCAAGTTTTCCGGATAATTTCATAGACGTATCTTTAATTATATCTTCCTTCTCTCTATCTATATCATATCTCAAAATATCATTGAGTCTGTCCATATCGCCGTGGGCTTCCTGCATGGTGCCTCCCAGGTTTACGAGCCTGTTAAAAGGTGTCATAAAAGAACTCATAAGGCTCTGATATGCTACAAGCGTGCCGGCTGTCATATGACCTTTTATAATAAGATAGGCGCCAATAGACAGTATAACCATTGTATTGAGAGAATTCAGAAATGACGGAATAACTGCAAGAAACTGGGCATAAACATTCAATTCCTGTTCTATATTGATCGTTTTTGCAAAGTATCCTGACCATCTTGTAAAGAAATCTCCTTCTGTACCGCTGGATTTAATGGTTTCAATATAACTCAGGCCTGACATGGATGTGCCCATGAGTTTTCCTCTTTCCTGAAGGACTCTCATATTCCCGTCTATCCTTTTTCTTGCTATATATTTAAGGGCAAGAACATTCAGAAATACAATAAATAAACCTGTAATGGTAAGGGAAATATTATAGGTAAAAAGAATAACAAGATAAAAAATACACATAATAATATTGAGTATATTGGGTGCAATCTGCTGGGCAAGCAACTGAGAAACTTTATCGTTTATGGCAACCCTTGAGCTTATATCGCCGGCAAAGCGCTGTGTAAAAAATTCAACAGGAAGATGGAGTATATGCCAGAAAAATTTGCTTGACGTGCTTAAAGAAAGTTTTGTTTCGAATCTTAATATATAATAGGTCTGAAGATATGTAAGTCCTCCCTGCAGTATGGCAGTAATAATTATGCCGGTTATAAGAGGAACAATAATATTTTCCATTCTATTTATAAGAATATTATCTACAAAGATCTTCATAAACATAGGAATAATAAGACCTGGGAAAACAAGGAGCAATCCTGCAAGCAAAATATAAATAATGGCTGTTTCAGAACCTTTAAGGCGCTTGAGAAGGTTTTTGCCAAGGCCGGGTTTTTCCCCTCCTTTTTTAAAATCAGGCCCGGGCTCAAAGGTAAGTACAATACCTGTAAAGGATCTGCTGAATTCATCTTTTGAAACAGTTCTCGGCCCTGCGGCAGGATCATTTAAATATACACAATTTTTCCCCACACCTTCCACTACAAGAAAATGGTTAAAATTCCAGAATACAATTACAGGGAATTTAAGTTTTAACAGCAGATCTATGCCGGGGGCTTTAAACACCTTTGTAAGAAGACCGTATTTTCTGCCGGCTTTTAGTATATTTATTGCTTTACTGCCGTCACGGGACACGCCGCAATCTATCCTCAGTTTTTCAAGGGGAACGATTCTTCCGTAATAGCCCAGGATAATAGAAAGTGATGCGGCGCCGCATTCCACTGCTTCCATCTGCAGTACCGTAGGGGTTTTAACTCTTTTATTGATTATTTTTTCTTTATTCATATATTTATTCTGCGGAAGGGAAAAGAAGGTTTACAGGATGAATCTTTTTTAATATTACAGTTCCTCTGCAGAGGGTTCCGCTGTATATATGAGGCCCTCCCCTGCCTGATGACCATTTCAATTCCCCCTTTTCATCACAGGAAAGTTCTACATGCACTTCCATTGAAGGGCCGCGGGATAAAAACATAGAAACCAGTTCTTCATTACCTATAACCTTCATCATACTTT
>CALARM010000187.1 GCA_937888925.1 uncultured Synergistia bacterium
TATACGAGCCATGACGTGGCGATTATAGTCATCCATGTGCCTATGAGAGACAGACATTGACCGGAGAAAAAAAGCCGGTAATTTTTATGCCTCAGGGCACGAAAAACAAATTTAATTCCTGTCAGATTTTCGGTGGAGTCGCTGCTCATTTTTTTTATTATTCCTCATAAATGTAATGATATTTATGAACTCAATGTTCTTACAATATTCTGTCAGAAATGAACTTCATTGTCTGTTATATCAGCTACAATAATAATTCACTCCCGGAGCAGTTAGTCCTTTGCATATTTCTCTATATAGAAACCGGACTTAATGAGCTACACCGCAATTTCCACATTCCTTTTTCAACACCTTCTTCATCATCCGGTCAGGTATAATTAGAATTTAAATGCTTCGTAACGGGTAACGCAAGGATTACCTGTGATTTATTATGAAATACACTGTAAATCTTCTATCATAGCTCACCCTGCTATCACCAGAATTTCTCCTCTTATTTTTTATAATATAAAAGTAACCCCTTATTCCCTGTAACCCATCCTTCTTCAGGGTTTAAAAAACAGAAATCCGTAAGAAACATTCCCTTCTCCATTACTTTAATTTCAGTATTCCAGGTTTTTCCCCCATCTTCAGTATGGAGTAAAACTACAGGAGTAAGAAGCCAGCCATTATTTTCATCAATAAAGAAAATCTTCTCTGTATCTTCAAATTTTTCATCTTTCCCTGCTTTATATAATGTTTTATAAGTTTTCCCGCCATCTTCACTGAGGACTATTTCCTTTTTACTTTTATCTATAAACCAGGCCACAGAATCATTCAAATAGAAAACTACTGAAATGTTTATTATACAGGATGGGTTATAATGGTTCTTAAAGGGTTTTTTAGTAAATCCCTTCGAAGCAAATACTTCTGATATCTTATAATCTGTAGATTTTACAAACCTGTCAAACTCTTCCCATGTTACTTCATATTTATCAATATAAAAATCAGGAATATAGACTTTTTCAGGGCTGTTGCAGTCATAATCTCCGTAGAGATAAGTAGAATTTTCTTCTGACAGGGCAGACATTTTTGCTTCTCCTCCCATAATAAACTCACCTGCCGGCACGAAGGCCATTTCTCCTCCATAAACATTTTTATCCAGACTGTCCGAGGCACATCGAAATCCTACAGATTCGCTTCTATAGTCTGCAAATTCTGCTTTCCTGGCAGAAACTCTTGCTTTTATATATGTTCCGTCCATGCCGGAGCTTTTTAATGCATAACCTTTTATAAACTTTCCTTTTGAAACTTCGTCAGATACCCATTCTGCAACATTTCCTGCCATATCCATAGCATCGTAAGGGCTTGCCCCTCCGGGATAACTGCCTGAAGGCTTGATTTCAAAGTCTGAATAACCATCATAACTTTGATGGGCCATATTCAGAAGATTTTCATTCCAGTCATTTCCCCAGGGGAAAATATTTCCCTCTGTACCTCTTGCTGCTTTTTCCCATTCAGCTTCTGAAGGAAGACGTTTACCTGCCCATTTTGCATAGGCCGAGGCATCATTCCAGCTTACACCTGTAACGGGATAGCCTTCCTTACCTTCAGGATATCCTTTCCGGTTAACATATTCCCAGGATAAATAATAATGATTTTGATCCTGATAGGAAAAATTCATTCCATCTACATCATACCATGAAGTGCCATCCTCAGTATATTTAATTACTGAAGTTTCAATATTATCTGCCAGAATTAAAGCTTTTTTGGGCCCTAAAAGACACAGATTATTCAGACCGTATATTTCCCATAAACCTGTAGAAGTTTCATTCCATGTCTTACCGCCATCAACGGTAAATCTAAAAAATATACCGCCGCTGAGATTACTTATCCAGACAGTATTCGAATCATAGATAATAATATGGTCCGGGAAAGGGACTTCTTTATTTTCTTCCCATATCTTACCCTGATTTTCTGTCTGAAGAAGAGTTCTTTTATAAGAATCTCCTTTTTTAAATACAATAATCCATCCTGTAAATTGATTTAGAAAATTTACCTTTATAAAGTCATTTTCTTCCTGCGCCGGGACAGGTACCTGAACCCAGGATTTACTCATTTTCACTCTTTCTTCTGGATTGGCATTATTAACAGGAGAAGATATAACTTCTGGTTTTACAGAGGGATTTTTTACCGGTTCAGATGCCTGAGAGGAAAGTATTTTTTCTTTTTCCTTGATACATGAACTTATTATTAAAATTAATAAAGTTAATAGAAAAATCTTCAAGAAAATCCGAATATTTTTACCTGTAATTTTCAAAAGAAAAGAACTTGATTTATATCCTGAATTTGAATCAGAGGTATTGATTTTGCTTTTCATAAGACAATATTTCCTTTATCTCAGGTATCTTTTAAGTATAACAGAAGTATTTCTTTAAGGCAATCAAGGTAGATCTGTAATCTTATAATAATATGGATCAGATAGTTATTGCCGGTAAACATCCCGACCAGCTCGTAGCTGAAACGCCGGACAGATATACTCCGGGCTCCACAGGTAAATATGTGGCACCATATCTATTATTTTTTCATCAATATTTTTCTCTTTTTGCTTTTTTCACTCTGTGACATATTCGCAGGATAAAGGCCTGGAATGTCCCGATTAAGATGTAACTTTTCTATTAACATTTATCATTTTTTCTGTTGATAAACTCTGGCCACCTGGGTTTATAGGGCCTTCCGTATTCTGTCCAGCAAAACAAATGCATGGCATTATGAGGGCAG
>CALARM010000188.1 GCA_937888925.1 uncultured Synergistia bacterium
TGATAAATTTCTTTTTCCATTGTATATAAAATCACCTGTCATTTTTAAACGCAATCAGTTTTGATATAATACCATTGAAGGCTTGATTTTTATTATAATTTTGGCTATGATGGAATTAAAATTAAATAAAAGGGAGATGGAAATATGTTAAAGATAATGTTGCCTTACTTTATTTTTATAATGCTTCTCGGGTTATTTGTCAATTTTGCCGACATATCTTTTGGAGGTTCATCTACTTTATTAGATCTTACAAAAAATTATCCTGTGGAACAGCAAGAGGACAGCTATATACTTTATATAAATGAAAATCCCTTTAAAGTGCCTTATATCGTTGATAAAAACCCTGATAACGGTACATCTACTTATTATTTTCCTGCAGAAAAACTTTTAAATGCTCTCGGAGCAACCGGAAATTATGATAAGGAAAAAAACGTTATACTCATCAATCAGAGAGAGTTTCCGCTGAACAAAGCAGCTCTGGGGCTTGATTTTAAAACAAATGAAAAAATCCTTTATCTCTCATTTAAAGATGTGCTTACTTTCCTTGATCTTCCAGTAAGAATTCAGGAATCTTCTGTCTGCACATCATACCATACAAGGACAGACGGCCAGAATCCAGGGTATCAAACCACTCCTCTTACAAATGCACAGAAACGGGCAACAAAAACACCTCACTCTATAAATGTAAATGTTAACCGTAATGTTTCAAGAACTCCTGTACCGCGTACGCCTTTTGGTTATTAGTTACCATGTTCTCACTATCGTAAATATTTAGTGAGAAGTGAGAATTTTCCTCTCACTTCTCACTTCTCACGACTCACTTCTCACTTCTCACGACTCACGACTCACTTCTCACTTCTCACGACTCACGACTCACTTCTCACGACTCACGACTCATTTCTCACGACTCACGACTCACGATTCCCTACAATTTCCTCCAGTTCCCTTCACAGCAATCGAATAAATGTTCACCGGGGCCATCTGTGCCCGGCATATATTTTACCACAGGGGGCTCATTTTTTGTTTCCCATAAATTTATTATCGGTTCCACAATATTCCATGTAGCCTCAATTTCATCGAATCTCGGGAAAAGCGTTGCATCTCCTCTGATTACATCTAAAAGCAGTCTTTCATATGCTTCGGGAAGACGTTTGCCGAAGGATGATTTATAGCCGAAATCCATCTTTACCGGTTGAAGTAAAAAGTCAACTCCCGGCCTTTTGGCAGAAAAAACCAGTGATATCTGTTCGTCAGGTTGAACACGAAAAACAATTATATTCGGCTCTGCTCTGATAATATCACATACATCTCCTTCACATTCTACAGTTCTGAAGAAATTAAGGGGAGGTTTTTTAAATTGAACGGCTATTTCAGTGAGTCTTCTTTTCAGCCTTTTTCCTGTTCTCATATAAAAAGGAACTCCTGACCATCGCCAGTTGTCTATATGAAGCTGCATCGCTACATAGGTTTCTGTATGTGAATCAGGGGCAACGCCTGTTTCTTCAAGGTAAGATTTCACTGTTTCTCCGTTGATTATACCACCTTCATACTGTCCCCTGATAACCATATTTTTTACACAGCATTCGGTAAAAGGTCTGATACTTTTAAATAGTTTCACTTTTTCATCTCTCAGAGCTCTGGCCTCAAAGGAATGAGGCGGCTCAAGGGCTACCAGAGCCAGAAGCTGCATACCGTGGTTCTGTATTATATCTTTTATGGCACCATTTTTATCGTAATAACCACCTCTTCTTCCTTCCATGCCCAGGGTTTCTGCAACTGTAATCTGTACATGATCTATATATTTATTGTTGAAAATAGGTTCGAAAATAGAATTGCCGAAACGAAAAGACAGTATATTCTGCACCGTTTCCTTCCCGAGATAGTGATCAATTCTGTAAATCTGATCTTCCGAAAGATACCGGGCCAGTTTCCTGTTCAGTTCCGTTGCCGATTTAACATCATGACCGAATGGTTTTTCTATGACCACTCTGGTCCATATATTACTGTAACCGTCGCTGATTAATCCGCAGAAAGACAGATTTTCCACTACAGGGTAGAAAAATTTCGGATCACAGGCAAGATAATATATTTTATTCCAGTTCATTCCTTTTTCTTCCAGAAATTCTTTGAGTGACGAATAATCAGAAGGTGTATCGAAATTTCCCGGATGATAATGGATCTTTTCTCTGTATTTTTTCCAGAGTTCTTCATCAAATTCCTCTGCGAGAATAGTCTTTGCCATTTCTTCTATTTCCCGGCGAAATTCTTCATCTGATTTTACACTCCTCGCAAAACCTGTAATATTTATATGTTCCGGAAGCATTCTGTCTCTGAATAAATTAAACAGTGCCGGCATGAGCTTCCTTTTTGTAAGATCACCGCTTGCACCGAAGATCACTATTGAAACAGGCATATTGCCTCCTGAAAAATGGTGAAGAATTTTTCCTGTTTCTCTATTATTCTCTTTACAGGTGCATTTATCCATAACACTCATCTCCTTAGATCGGAAGAGCGTCGTGTAGGGAAAGAGTGTAGATCTCGGTGG
>CALARM010000189.1 GCA_937888925.1 uncultured Synergistia bacterium
ATATAAATGACAAATTATCTTCTGGATAAAATTTTAACAAAAAGTTAACATGTATTTATTGTAATTAATAGTATTTTATTACATAATTGTAATATACAGGGCAAAAAAGTCCCCGCGACAAAGGAGTGAAGATAATGAATATATCTGATAGAATTTCTTTAAAACAAACAAATATGAAACCTTCTTCCGGTCCTGTAACCGGAACTGAAAAGTCAGAACTTCCGATACAGGCAGATCAGTATAAGGGTTCAATAGAAGAACATAACTATGTAAAAGGAGCAGATCTCTCTACTTACAAAAAAGTTTTCGGCGCAACAGGTGCAGCAGCTATGGCTTTTTCTGGCAATATTGCCATACCTTTAGGAGTCGGAACGGCAGGTTATTTTGCAGGAGAGGCTCTTGGAGGTATAATAGGAGGCCCTGTCGGCGCAATGGCAGGTAAAATAGCAGGAGGCATTCTGGGCACCTATGCAGGAGCGAAACTTCACGGTAAAACCCTTATAGGAAGGCACCTTGGCGGAAGAATTGGAGGAGCCATAGGTAATGTTATGGGGCTATTTGCAAAAGCCCTGAAGATTCCTCTGAGAAGCGATCATATTGAAGAAACTAAGAATTACAGCTACGGTAATATGACAGAATTACTTGGAACTACGAAACATACAAACCATCCTCATATAAGTGAAAAAGAAGCTGACGACTTTATGGCGAAATTGAAGCCCGGAGACATTGTACTTGTAAATGATGAAGCATGCACTATTTTCTCTCTCCTTATTGTTGCAGCAGACGGAAAGGCTGATTTCAACCATGCCCTTCTCTATGAAGGAGACGGTAAAACCATCGAATCCAGAACGGTAACTCATGGCGTTGCGGAAGGAGATCTTAAAGAAGTCCTGGGACATAAACATCATGCTGTTGCCGTAAGACCCAGATACGAGGAAAATCAGGCTGAACAGGTAGTGGATGCCGCAAAAGATAAGATCGGTGTAAAATATGATTATAAATTCGGTATGGGAGACAATTCCATGTATTGTTCCGAAGTTGTTTATAAATCAGTGAAAGAAGGGGCACCACAGATAGATTTCAAAAAGAGACCTCTTATTACAAAAGAAGTTATACTGCCGGGCGATCTGCTCAGAACTTCACAGGCAGATGTGATTGCAGAAGTTGGAAAAGACAGTACTTTATTTAATTCCTATCTTGCAAAGTTTGTTTGATATTTTATTTTTTAGATAAATTAAAAAAAGAAGTATAAACATATTTTGTTATACTTCTTTTTTTATCTTGTATTTGTTTGTTTACGTGGAAAAAGTTTTTATGCTTCTTCTACGTCGTCATTTACCCGAATCTGCCTCTATCCATTCTGACCAGAGTGTTTTATAATCAGGGCCGTTCTGGAGGCAGTAGTCATAAAATTTCACTATGAAATCCCATCTGTCTTTTTCCGCTTCATCTACAGGTTTTTCAGAGAGTTTCGCACCTCCGAGAAGCCACTGACGTTTGATTATATCATCTCCGCCTGCTTTATCATAATTTCTCATCATATCGTACATTGTCATAAAGGTGGTTGTTCTTCCTCTTCCTGCCTTGCAATGGAAATGAAGCCACGTATCAGGAGAGAGATTCTTATAAAAGGTGATAAAATTATCTACCTGTTTGTCGTCAGGCCTGTAACCGTCAGTTATGGTAATTCTGTAATATCCGTAGTTATACCCTGTAACCAGTTCTTCTTCAGTCATAACGGATTCAACATGTACAGGAATTTTAAAGAATTCTCTCGTAACAGTCCCTGAAGAATCCGTCTTTTTTATCATATTATTAATAGTAACTTCTTTTTCTTCTTTTACTTTATCAAGCAATTCCTTTTCCTGAACCAGTATTTCTTCCTGTGTTTTTCCTGCATTCGGATTATTTCTGATATTCTCCCATCCTATACACATATTATTGAGTATTCCATGGGATTCCTGCCGTAAATCGACTATTATTACCTTCCTGGCTCCGAAAGCCTCTCTCATCTTTTCAAACTGGCCTGTTGAAAAAGAACCGCTCCCTGATATATTCAAAGTGTCAAGTCCATCCCGGGTCGGCAGAGTAACTTCTTCTTTATTTTTAAAGGGATCGGAACATATACGCCAGTTGCGGGGTAATGTATTATCACCGGGATAATTTGTAACAGGTGTATTAACTTCCGCATCTTTTATGAGAGGAGCATTCAGTAAAATATATATCTGATCTTCCTGGGCAAAAGCGATAAAATTACATAAGAGAAGTAAAAGAATTATAAAGGTTATTTTTCTTACTACCATTGTTTAGTTCTCCTTTTCGGTTTTATTTTTTTACATATTATAACTATAAGGCTCAGGATTTACAATAGTTTTATTTTTTTCCCCCTGAAAGATGCTCGATTCCTTCTGTAACAATATCTTTCATTT
>CALARM010000190.1 GCA_937888925.1 uncultured Synergistia bacterium
ATTTCCCCGGAAACAAGACCTATTTGAAAAGTTCCGGCGCCATCTTCGTTAACTTTGATAAAGGTTTGCAAGGATGCATCTTCATCACTCCATATATCCATTCTATAAATATGCCATATTCCTACATATTCTCTGTCAATCTTTGGCATCATTTACTTACACCCTTTCTGATAATACAGAGTATTTTACTGACAAGAATTTCTGTAATATTTTAGCATAAAATCATAAATAATAAAGTATTTTTTATTACTTATTACCGGGAAAATTAACTCTTACGTCTACAGTTTCTTTTTTACCTACATCACCTGGATAGGTTAAAAGAGAGAATACAAGGGCTTTCGCTTTTGTCTCTTTCGGTACGCTGAAGACAAGAGTAAAATCCATAGCTGCTCCCGGAAGTAATGATGCTGCTGCATAACTCTGGGTTTTATCGATTTCCTGTCTCGCATCATAATCAAGAGGAGGATAGGACTGACCGTTTTCATCAGCAAGAGCAGTGTTACCGGGAATTCTTTCCGTAAGAACAGGAACCTGTGTCTTCTTTAGTCCATTTTTTATCCTGCAATGGACAAGTAATAATACATCGTTTGCTCCCTGCGGTTTAATTGTTCTTCCTGACTGATAGTATTTTTCTTTATATTCTCCTTCTATCTGTTCAAAACTCAGAACCTGAAATTTCCATTTTCCAGTGAAGAGTTCATCTCCTATTTTTCCCTGTTTTACTCCATCAACCTGGTATGTTCCTCCCGGCACAGATAATTCATAACCTTCGTTTTTTTCAGTAAGTACCATGTTGAATGCAGAAGCTACATCTTTCACTGGAACATAGGCACGGCCGTCTATAATTCTTACGTCAGATGAAGCAACTTTGCCGTTTATAAAAAGTTTCAAACCTTTCTGGGCAGCTATAACTGCAGCAGATATGATTATTACACATACTGTCGTTGCAATTAACATTTTTACTTTTTTATACATAATATTTCTCCTCATTCATAAATTTTCAATCCCATGCATTTTAGCATAAAAATATATTTTTATAAATAAAAATTTGATATAATTATTTATATAATATTCTATAGTTTTGCACTTTTTAAAAAAATTATAATTTCTTCTATACTTTTGCAGAATTTTGAAAAACCGTTGTCCTGTAAGGGCATCCCTCGCGGATGCCCTGCAAGGTAGAATTATGAGTGATATACATGCAGTAACTGGAGCCTATGGTTATTCCGGTAAATATATTGCCAGGCTTTTACTCGATGAAGGTTATGAGGTTCGTACCTTAACTAATTCACCGAACCGTTCCAACCCTTTTGGAGATAAAGTAAAATCCTGGCCATATCATTTTGAAGATTTTAATAAAATGGTTGATTCTTTGAAAGGTGTTTCAGTTCTTTATAATACCTACTGGGTAAGATTTAATTATACTGATTTTAAACATTCCACTGCAGTTGATAATACACTGAAACTATTTAAAGCCGCACATGAAGCAGGTGTTAAAAAAATTGTCCATATAAGTATCACAAATCCTTCTGAAATTTCCCATCTTGAATATTTCAGCGGAAAGGGAAAACTGGAAAAAGCCCTTATCGATTCAGGTATTTCTTATTCAATACTCAGACCTGCCGTAATATTTGGCCCTGAAGATATTTTAATCAATAATATTGCATGGATGCTCAGAAGATTTCCTTTATTTGCCGTCTTCGGAAATGGTCTCTACAGACTTCAGCCAATATATGTTAAAGATCTTGCAAAACTTGCAGTAAGAGAAGGAAAAAACAGTGAAAATTCTATAATAAATGCTATAGGGCCTGAAACCTTTACATATGGAGACCTGGTAAAAGAACTTGGTATAATTATAGGAACCCCGCGTCCTGTAATATCTTTGCCTCCTGTGTTAATATATCTTGTAGGGTTACTTGTGGGAAAAATTATGGGAGATGTAGTTATTACATGGGATGAAGTGGAGGGACTCATGGAAGATCTTTTATATGTCGATTCTCTCCCTGCCGGGGAAACAAAATTAACAGACTGGGCAAGAGAAAATGCCTCTGTTCTTGGTATAAAATATGCAAGTGAACTCGCAAGACGCAAGAACAGAAGCCTTGCATATGATAAGTTGTGAATTCATATCATATTTTATGGCATATAGCCAAAAAGCCTGCCGGTAAGCCGGAAGTTAATACCTTCTGTATTTAGATTCATCTTCTGGTGTATAGTGGCGGTATTCTAATCCTCTTTTCTGTGTATATTGGGGCCAGCATCCTTCATCTGTTATGCCACGATGGGAATTTTCTACACTGCATGATAAAGTAAAATTATCGGGGCGTGAACTGGAGATATATTTATAGGTCGTATAAGATACAGGGCATTCCGGAAGTGCTTTTATATATTTATCGGCAGTGAGATACTCAAGAGAAGGGGGATAATTTCCTTTGTTTTCAGTTGCATACATTTCAAGTGCTGTAGCAATATTTTTTAAATTACTTTCACAGCAGGCAAACTGTCCTCCTGTTCTTGCTTTTCCGAAATTCGGTATAAGAATAAAGCAAAAGATACTATAAAAGAGAAAGATTCCGATTGCTACCGGCTTAAATCCTGTTTTTTCTCTCCTGTTTCCACGGATTGAAAAAAATCTATGATAAAATGAATAGATTAAATGGAAAATGGACCAGCTATAGGGAGATAAAATAATAGAGAGAAATAATAATAGAATTATATATGCCAGAGGATTTTCGTCTAATAGACTTCGACTCTGTTTAATGGCCATGAAAAGACCTTTTGAACCAAAATTTGACATTGGGCTGAGCATATGTAAATGAGTAATATATGCCAGAATAATTGATACAGGAATTATAAGTATCTTATTTACATATCCATAATAATAAGAAGATACACTGTAATCGCTCCGTGAGTAAGTGTTTGTTATACTTTTAAATGTATAAATGATACCTTTTAATAAAAGCCATATTATAAAAGCCCAGAAAATAATAGCTATATTACTAAAGATAAGTGTAAAGATAAGATCTGAAATTAAAAAACTTATACGTCTGTAATTACTTCGTATATTTTCTATAATTAATCCCCCGTTAATAATAATCATAATAATAATAGTTGTTACAAATATAATCCTTGTGAGAGGGGAATATTCATTTAAATTTTTCTTTTTTGCATTGATATAGATCTTTACGATAGCCCACAGGGTAAAGGTTGTAACAGCTATAGAGATAGACAGGAGAATATATGTCATAAAGGGTATACTAAGATCAAATATTAAAGCATTTCCTGCAAATATTCCCAGAAATGCCAGGGCAATCATTATTTTAGAGAAGTTTGATATTTCGGCAAAAAAAGATTTTTTTAAAGGAGTTTTGTATTCATCGGAATATTTTTCCAGAGCTTCTTTAAATTCCGTTATACTGATATACCTTTTAAGAGGGTCTAATTCTATTGCTTTCATTACAGTGTCTTCAAGCTTTCTGTCAGATAGTTCCATATGAGGGAATGTGAATGGTTTTATTGTCGGATCATATCCGGTAAGCATCTGAAACAGTATTACTCCCAGGCCAAAGACGTCTGACCCTGGTGTTGACTGTCCCCTTCCTTTATACTGTTCCGGTGCTGCATAGCCGGGAGAACCGTAACTGAAGGTATCAGTATTTTTATCAGGGTTATAATAACGGGCTATTCCGAAATCTACCAGTTTTACCTTTTCATCTGGCGTTATAATAATATTAGAAGGTTTTAAGTCTCTGTAAACAATGGGGTTATGGAATGAGTTATGAAGATAATCCAGAATTTCAGCCAGTTCTACAGTCCATTTAATTGCTTTATCTTTTTCAATAGTTGTGTTACTGATTATTTCTTCAAGTGTTTTTCCTTCAATATAGTCCATTACAAGATAATCTTTTTCGTCCTGAGAAAATATTCCGTGCATTTCAGGGAGACCTCTGTGGTCAAATTTAACCATAAATTCAGCCTCCCGGAAGAAAAATTCCCTTGCCGTATCTGGATCGAGTCCCACCGATTCTGTAAAAATAAGCTCTTTTATGACGAATTTTTTATCGTCCTTTATTCTTTCAACAAGATAAACATTACCCATAGAACCTTTTCCCAGTAATTTTATAACTCTGTAAATATTATTCAGTACA
>CALARM010000191.1 GCA_937888925.1 uncultured Synergistia bacterium
ACAGTTTTTCTTACATTTTTATAAATTCGTAATGCGTAATGCGTAATGCGTAATGGGTAATGCGTGATGCATAACGGGTAATGCGTAATCTGCGATTGGGGATTGTAAAAAACAACCATCTTATTGCCGCACCAGGTATTTATCTGTTGCGATAATAAGAAATTTAATATTTAAATATTGCCTCTTCTGAGACTTTACGATATAATCTGTAAGCATGAAAATCCCTGCAGATCCGGGTGCAAAGAGTGCGTAATAATGAGTAAAATAAAACACATATACGGTCTTATAATTTTCAGTGTGTTATCCTCTATCTTTATCATAAATATTCTTTCAATTATTTTTCCCGTCACAGGAAAAATAGGAACATGTTTATGGTTTTTTTCTTATATATTCTTTATTATTCTGGCTTTAACAGGCCTCTATAATTCCATAAAAGAAGCACTGACAGAAAAGCTTTTTATTACTCTCTTAGTTGTAATTATCTGGTTATTTATCATCGGCTCTAACATAAACAGAATAAAAAATGTAAGTGCCGAAGCCACACAGCAGATAAGTCAGGTGGTTTCTTTATTTCATTACTCCAGGACTATGGGCTTTAATGAACAATGTTTTATCGGTTATCCTGCAAGACAGTTTTTTATACCTTCCTTACCTGCATTAATAATGGGAAGAAGGGTATTATCACTTAATCTGGGAGGAAGTCTCTATGTTATAACAGGTCTTTTAATTTTTTCACGGGCTATATCAATAAATTTTGA
The DNA here is from genome assembly GCA_937888925.1 of uncultured Synergistia bacterium. Next base: position 759 of record CALARM010000191.1, read on the forward strand.
AGACAGAAGATACGGTGATCTGGCAGGAGGAATCATTTTAAGCTTAATATTTCATATACATTACGTCAATTATCAAATCTTCTGGTTTGAACAGAGTGTCTTCCCTTTCGGATTTACGTTGCTAATATGCGGTTTATATCTATATTATATAAAAGAACCATCCCTGGCAAACCTGTCATTAACAGGACTGGCTATTCTGTATCTGATTTATTCATACACACCGTCTCTTTCCATGGTATGTCTGAGTATAACAGTCATGATATATTATTATATAAAAAATTTCAAATACTCGGATAAAAAGCGAAATATTATCATAGCTATGATAATTATCTTTTCTATAATAAGCTTTTGCCTGTCTCTTCAATTCAGAAGTGATGTAAAATTGATAAATAATAATAACAGTAATGAAATAAGAAGTAAGATAAACGAACTTTTTTTAATTGAAACAAAACTCATAGTAAGTCCTGTTTCAACATTTATATTTTGTTTTATCTTACTATTTTCCATATTTATTATGATGCGGTATACCCTGTTTTTTCTTGCAATGTGGGCAATAGGTACATTTATCTTATCTGCCATTTCAAAGGGTTTTGCCGTCCCTCCCCCGTGTTTTGCAATACACAGAGCAATTATTATTTATCCCGTCCTGTTTATTATGTTTATAAATATAATAAAATCAATACATATTGATTTTAAAGGAAAATACTATGGAGGAATTATAATACTCCTGTTATTATTAGTAACAGGTATAATGTATCAGCAATCTTATATAAAAACAAAAAATGGTACAACAGGTCGAATACATCAATTTTTACTGGTAAAATGGCTGCAAAAAGAAATATCTGAAAAAGATATTACAAAAAACACTATGTTTCATTTTGACGAAGCCTTTAAAGGAGAGCCATATATAAGTATCTATGATATGATGGTATATTTTACGCCGAGATTTCGTACTAACTTTCCGGACAGTAAAACTGATTTAGCAAATTACATCATTCGCTCGGAAAGTAATTTTTTACTTGTACCACCTGATAAGGTAAAAGCTCAATGCTACATAAATATAAAAAATCGATTAAAATATATAAACACTTTCTGCGGGGTACAGACTATGAGCTTATATAAAATCGAGTAATGGCGCACTGCAGTGCGCCATTACTATATAAGCTACATTTCTATAATATTTCTCTTATAAATCAAATAAAGTTTTCTGAGTTCTGCAATTTTCTCTGCCATTTCCAGTTGAAGTTCTGATACTCTGTCGTAATTTTTATCGGAAAGAGCTTCTTTTATCCTCGCAAAAAGAGATTTATCTCTGAGGGAACTTTTTACCAGATAATGTCTCAATCCGTTTATTTCTGTCCAGAGTTCCTCATCATAATCATTAAAACCTTCTTTACCATGGAGTTTAACACATTTTCTGACTTCTTCAATATTTTCTATGACTATACGTTCCCCGAGTTCTAAAGACCACTGAAGACTTACGGCTTTGACATAAGAATCCAGTAAGGCACTGTCAAAAACATCTCCTCTTGATAACACTTCTCTTTTGGAAGGATATTTAGAGAGATTGCAGAGATTTTCCCATACTGTAGCCGGGGGACAGCCGAAGAGTTTTTCTCTTTCTTCCCTGGTGTAATGTTCGAATACATCTTCTTCACTTCTGTATTCTCTGTCTTTTTCAAGATAAGGACTTTTTTTACCGGCTTTCTTGCAGAATTCCTTAAAAAGTTCTTCTGAAGTCTTTTTTGAAGTAACTGCATATTTTATACCGTCAAGCATAGCCTGATACATGGCTGCCAGAGCAAGAAAGGTATTTGTATGAGGATTGGGGGCTCTCACTTCAAATCTTACAGAAAGAGGTTTATTCATATCCCTTACAAGTCCTGCAAGGACTGTTCTGTTTCTTGAAGGAACCTCCACATTATGTCCCAGAGAAGCAACAATACAGACAGGAGCTTCAAACCCGGGTTTCAATCTGTTAAAAGCATCATTGCTGGAAGTAACAAAAGGATTTACTGCTTCGTAATTTTTCAGCAGACCCATAAGAGCTCCCCATCCGACAGGACTTAAAAAATCTTTTTTCATATCAGACGGAGCAAAGAGATTAACCATTCTTCCGTCTTTCAGTCTTGCCATTACGCTCAGATGGGTGTGTTCACCGCTTCCTGCAACGCCTTCCATAGGTTTTGCCATAAAGGTAACCTCAAGGCCCTGTCTCCTGAAGGTTTCTTTTATCAAAATCCTTGCAAGGAGTTCATTATCTGCTGCCTGGGCGGCATTATTATATTTCCAGTCAATTTCTAACTGTTCCATGATATGACTTAATTTACCTTCTTCACTTATCTTTGCCGTAACTCCCCCTACTTCTTTATGTCCCATTTCCGGCTCAAGATCGTATTTTTCAAGTAACATGAGAGATTTTTCAAGAGCCGTTCTTACATTACTTTTTGTTCTTTTCCAGTACTGTTCCTGAAGTACCTGAGATACGGATAATTCTTCAAATTCTGCCTGTTCATTCGGAGTTTTAACCCAGAATTCAAGTTCCGTAGCAGCAAGTGGTATTATTTCAGCTATATCATCAGGTGATATATCTCCCACATTACAGGTTTTGATAAGATTTTCTATTTCATTTTTAAAATAATCGATAGCTCTCCTCAGGATGGAACGGGAGTCCACTTTTTTACCATTATGTATAAGGAAGGACGGTATTCTCAGTGTTCCCACTGGTCTCTCAGAGGAAATATCTCTGTGTTCATAATTATAATCTACATACCAGTTAACACCGGTATCTGCTATCATATCGACTCTTGCATTATTCAATGAAGCTATGCCGGGAATTACCACACTTGAGCCGTCTGTCTGAATACCTGACGATAAAAATTCCTCTATATGCTCAAGAAACGTATGCACAGGTATCTTTTCATCAGTATCATTTCCTCTCAAATCAATACCTGCAAAAGACACAAATTTTATTTCAGGGTTTTTACTTAAAAGAGATTTTAATT
>CALARM010000192.1 GCA_937888925.1 uncultured Synergistia bacterium
CGTTTTTTTGCAATATGAATTGAAGCTTTACGGCCTGTGTAAGACTGTCTTCTGCAATTAAAATTTTGATGTCTTTATTCATAAAATTCTCCTCTTTAATATTGTCGTGACGCGTGACGCGTGACGCGTGACGCGAGGATTATACCATCTGGCTATCAACTTCAGCAACGGAAATGGTACCGGCCCAAATACCCGTTCAGTCTGAAAGTAATTTATTCAGGGAATTTTTACTTTTATATATTATCGTCTACATAAAATTAAAAATTCACTGAATAATAAAAAAATCCTTTTCAGAGATTCTATATAAAGGATTCCTTTTTTTGTAGAGAATTTTAATTGGAGTGAAAAGTAAAAAACAGGTCATTACTCATTATTCACTCATTACTGACCTGAGCATAAGCATGTAATAAACGTTTTCCTCCCGCGCGTTACGCGTTACGAGAGCATATATTTATTATTTATGCTCACTACAGTAACTATATAACACAAAAAGGAGCCACGATTATGCCAGCAAAAATTCTTTTAATAATTGTTTTCATTATATTATTTTTCTCCTGCATACCTGCCATGTCAGTGGAAAATACGGCAGGTTCTCTCGTCATCGTCGGAGGAAGGCTTGAAGCTGACAACAGCGATATATACAACAAATTCATAGAACTTTCTATGAAATACAGAGACAAAACCAGAGAAGGAGTTAAAATAGGCATTATACCGGCAGGAAGCGGAGAACCTGTCGTGAGTGCGGAAATTTTCAAGAAAAACCTTATTTCATATGGCGTTTCGGGAAAAAATATAGAAATAATTCCTCTTGCATTAAAAGATGATCCTTCCACGGAGTTTGACGAATCAATGTGGAAAGATAACGGAAACAATAAAGAAATAGCAGCAAAAATAGAAACTTATGACGGCCTGTGGTTTACTGGAGGAGATCAGGCGCGATATACAGAGGTTTTGCTCGATAAAGAAAAAAATAAAACACCTGTTCTTGAAGCCATATGGGATATATATAACAGAGGAGCAGTCCTGGGAGGGACAAGTGCCGGAGCAGCCATAATGAGTTCTCCCATGATAGGAGGAGGAACCAGTATTGATGCACTGAATGATTATTTTGCCCCCCTGGAGAAAGAGAAAGGGAAACTGATTTTAAGCGAAGGTCTCGGATTTTTTAGATATGGTATGGTAGACCAGCATTTCAGCCAGAGAGGAAGGCCTGGAAGGCTTGTTGCGGCGGCACTGAAAACAAATAATAAATTTGCCTTCGGTATAGATGAAAATACCGCCATGGTGGTGGATAACCGGAATAACACCATAGAGGTTATCGGAGAAGGGGGCCTTACAATAGTAAATCTTACAAAGATAATGTTTACGCTTACTGGCTTACTTTGTCCTCCTCCTGAAGTTTCATCCAATGAAAAATTACAAATAAATGGAATAAATAATATAATTATAAGCTATATAGAAAAAGGTGATATTTACAGACCTCTCTCAGATAAATTCGACATAAAACAGACAGATGATTTTGATGAAGAAGAATATGAAGATGATAAAATTTACGTAAGCACATCCATTTTTGATGATATAAAAGATGCAATTACCGTGTATCTCTATAAAAAAGAAACAACAAAAGGTCTCGCTTTTGAGATGACGGCAGAAGAGGAAGGAACGGGATTTTTACTGACCTTCGGGAAAGGAAAAAATACGAAAATCTACTGCTGTGACGGAGGAGCTTCTGCTGTTAACGTTCATATGAATATAGAACCGGTTAAGGTTGAAGTGAAAAAATATAAGGGCGACATGTAGCCGCCCTTATATTTTTTTCTACCACGTACCTATCTCAAGAGCCAGTTTTGCCATTTCAACGGCATGGTATGAACTTTTTCCGGGCCCTCCTTTGGGGTCTGTCAGGGCAGTTCCGTCCTGTGCCACAGTCTGCCTGTCGCCTCCGATTTCTCTGTCCATAAAATACTTATCCCAGAACTGAAGGGTTTTATCGGTAGCTTCTTTATATTTCGGATCTCCGTCAATTTTGGACATGGCAAGGGTGGCAAGATAACCTTCTTCCTGCTGCCAGAACGCTTTATTTGTATGCCACATATTCTTACCTGTTTCCCTGACGAATACATCGAACCATCCGCCATTTTGTTTATCATAGCCTTTTTCGAGAATAGAATCCAGAATATTTTTTGCACTATCTTTATAGGTTTTAGATTCTTCGGCAGTCAGAAGTCCTTCTTTACCGAGCAGTCTTTCAGCACGGAGCAGGAAGAGTGCTCCCTGGGTATTATGACCTGTTACTCCTATGGTTCCTTCAGGCTGTTTCTGCCATCCTCTCCAGTCTTCTTTCCAGTCTGACGTGAAATTTTCTTTAATAAAACCTGTAGATGGGTCAGGGAAATATTTAATGAAATCGCCGGTAAGTTCTTTTAACTGGCCCAGGACTTCCTTCTTCCAGTCTCCTTCAGCAATATCAGCCATTTCCAGAAGAGCAGACGTGGCAGGATATACTGTAGAATTATAGCTCTTTGTTTTATTTGCCTCAAAGGTGCCGTTATTTACACTGTCAAAAAATCCTCCATTTTCCTTATCTGTAAAATGTTCCGTAAGGAATTTATGGCCTCCCTTTATGACTTCAAGTATTTCAGGGTCTTTAGTCGCTTTATAATAGGCAATCAAACCTGTAAGTCCATAGGTCTGCTCGTTTATTGCAAGAGGTTTTTCAGTTTCTCCTTCTGCAAGACCGCCCTTTTTATCTACTTTCTGCATCCAGAAAACCTCACCGTTATCTGTTTTCTGCATATGATGGGCAAGCTCAAAATCAACACCATGTTTTGCCATGTCGAGGTATTTCTTATCACCTGTGAGTTCATAGGTTGCAGCATAGGAATAAATCTGTCTGCTTGTGGGCATAAGGTATTTCTCATTCTCATTGGACACTTTCCCCGCACTGTCTATATGGGTATAAAAGCCTCCGTCCACATCATCCTTTGATACTTTTGCAAAGAAATCAGTCATATGGGTAGCCTGATTTACCCAGAATTCTTTTGAACCAACAGAAGAAGTTCCTTCTATTTTTCCTGTTTCAGACATCTGCCTGAGCTGGTTTAAATCATTCATAAATCCGGAAGGAGATGTATTCCCCAGGGAAATGCTGTCCGGCGGAGCTTCCTGAGGAGCAGTTTTTTGAGTAATTGCAGTAGTTACCTGTTTCATATTGATAGAATTAATATTCATTTTTATACCTCCTGAAATTCGTGATGCGTAATGCGTAATGTGTGACGCGTAAAAAATTCTGACGTGAGATTATATTAAAGCTCATCATATCATTACATAATATTATAAAATTATTTCGGAAAAATTTCTTGCTCAAAATTGCTGTTTTTACCTGTCTGGGGATTTTTCATAACTCTCCCGGAAGACATACAGAAATTGAAATAGATTATGAATCTCCCGAAATCATATTCACAGGGATATAATAGTAACTGCCTATCAGTACGGAGGAGGCATTACAGGCATGATTTCACCGACTACAGGAACTCTTATGGCAGGGCTGTCTATTGCAAAAATTCCATGGAATAAATGGGCTTATTTTATACTGCCTGTGTTTTTATTTTACTGGCTCGTTGCCGTGATATTTTTAATTATAGGATTACATGTTTACAGTTTTTAGTGAATAGTGAGTCGTGAGTAAACAATCTTTTACACACGATTCACGACTCACAACTCACTTTTCACGATAATAACTATATTTTAAAAATTTATTTTTTTCTGTTACAATTTTTTACAATTTGAAAAATTGTTGTTACAAATCTCCTATATAATTCAGATAATGAAAGAAATAACAACAACTAAAATAAAAAAATGAAATATAAAGGAGAAATGAAAAATGATAGGCGGAATTCAAAATAACACAAAAGCAAATGATTACCAGGTAGCAGTAAAAATGGCAAAGACACACAGCAAAGAACAGTTAGAAACTATGTATAAAGAAGCTCAGAAGGGTCAACAGGGAGCACAGGGTGGACAGAGTGGGCCGGGCGGACCGGGTGGGCCAGGTGGCGGACCAGGCGGACCGGGTGGACCAGGTGGCGGACCGGGTGGACCAGGTGGCGGACCGGGTGGACCGGGTGGCCCTGGTAAAGCAAACAGCTCAAAAGAATCAGGGGAAGCAGAAGCAGGTAAAAAGCCGGAAGTAATAAAAGAGGCTCTTGAAATAAAACAGAAGGATGAAACCAATCTTTCTTCAGATGCACAGAGCGGTAATGACGGAGCAGGTACAGGCAACCTTGCATCATTCGGTATGAACCTTCAGGCATTTGCAGGAAATATGGGTTAATTAAAATAGAAAAAAGGCCGGTTCAAAGAGAACCGGCCTTTTTAATTTGTAAGTTTTCAGCTATCAGCAGACAGCAGTCAGCTTTTACAGGAATTACATAATAAATGTCGTTAAATATTTTTTCAGACTGATTTACACAGTCAGGCTTTATAAGTTTTAGCTGATAGCTGATAGCTAACTGCTGGACCCTTACTTTAATTTTAGATATTTATAAAATCTTTTGAAAAATAATTATTCTGTTGGAATTTGTGCCGTAATTATTATTTTTTACGCCCCATATATTGGAGGTTTTGGTGAAATTCTGGGCATTGATCAGTATGGCTTCACATTTAAATCCTGTCTTTATACCTACAGGGACAATATATTCATCGAGATTTATCTTTCCTTTATTTACTTCTCCCACTTCGAAGGCAACCCATCCGTTTTTTTTCGTAATTCTGTATAGTTCCAGAAAGACCTTTTCCATTACAGATGACCATTCTTCTACAGTCCTTTTCATGGTAATCTTCTTCCCTATTTCCCTGTCATCAATGGAATTAAACCAGCAGCGAAGCCAGTTATCGGCAGAATAATGAACTATGTTTAAAAAGGGCGGAGATGTTACGGTAAGCTGTACCGTTTCAGATTTAATTTCCTCTGTTTCTCCTGCGTCTTTACAGAGAAAAAGTCCCTTTGAACCTGTCTTTTTAAGAGATTTTATCTGATTTTCATCAAGGTTTTTTATGAGATTTTTAGATTTCTTTAAAATAATGCCTCCAGTGCTTCTATATTCAGGTTTCTGTCCGAGTTTTTTATTTATTCTTATCTGGCTTTCCTGTCTTACTGCCTGATTCGGCGGAAGAGTGTAAACAGAGAAAAATCCCTTTGAGTGGCCTGTAAGCCTGTTTGTTGCAACCATTCTTATCCATCTGTCCAGATCATCTTCAGTCTGAGAAATTTCTCTTTCTTTTAAATAACTTTTCAGGCTTATAATCTCTCTTTCCGTATCGGGATGATAGAACATAGAAAGATCTATTTCCGATTTCATATTGCTATTCAGAGGAATTTTTCCTAATCTCTTCTCTAATTTTTTTATATCAGGAATAAAAAATCTTGGATAGGATAAAATTTTGCTAAGAGGATTTATGTCATTTGATATAATATTTCTCCCTGAAAGTCCTGCTTCAATAATGGTAGTTCCCCTGCCGCTGAAAGGGTCATAAACAAAATCTTCTTTCTCTGTGAAAAGATTTATGAAAAAAGCAGGAATCTGAGGTTTAAAGCATGCCCTGTACGAAACTTCATGAATGGAAGAAGCCTTTCTCTGACCGGAAGTCCAGAATTCGTTTATATATCTCGGAATTTCCTCTTTATCTGTATTAAAATATTCAATTTTTGTTGGCTCTGAATTTAAAAGATCTTTATCCAGAGAAAAATTTTCCAGTAAAGATCTTATATTTATACTATCTGTCAATTATTATCAATAAACCCTTTCAAGGACTTTCGTAATGCAGTTTATAAAATTTAACATGATTGAGAGGAAATAGCAATAGATATAAGGTTAAAAAAATGTTAAATTATTACTGCAGTTTTACAATTTCTATAAAATCACCTATGTCATATCTGAAAAATATCAAATATAGTCAGAAAATTAACAAAAAATTAACAAAAAAAATATTATTTATCAGGTAAATAAATATATAATGAAATATAATTGATCTTTTCAAGAAAGGATGATCTTTTTGTTAATCAATCATTCAAATCATAATACAGGCGGTTATTTAATAGCAAACAATCAGGGAACAAGTGCAGGCCAGAAGCTGGCTGCCGTACAGCAGTCATCTACAAAGGAACTGGATAAAACAGAGATGGCGGAAGGTTACGGGAAACATCTTATTGCAACAAAAGAACTTTACAGTGATAAAAGTTTCAGTCCTTTAACAGACGATGGACAGTCTAACATCCGGTCAGAAGAAAGAAAAAACAATGCATCATCGGTAAAAGAAAAGGAAGGGATGTCTGCAGGAGAGATAGACACAGTACAGGGATCTTCTGATTTACAGAGAAGAACTCAGATTATAGACAGACTTATATCTCCCGGCACTGATGAGGTATCGAGGAAGAAGATTCATGAAGCCTTCAGTAATTCAAATGTAGATCAACTTGAAAAGGTAGCAAATTACGGCACGAAGATTTCCACAGGTAAACTTACAAAAGGAGATGGACAGGTAGGTGCAGGGTGTTACAATAAAGCAACAAACTCTGTTACCATGAATGAAGAAGAGATGAAAGATCCTCAGAAATTCAGTCATGCACTCAATCATGAAGTACTTGGCCATGCCTATTTTGCTGCCAGAACATTTGACAGCGGTTCAAAGGTTCTGAATACTGCGGCCAGAATAGGTAATACTATCGTAAGTAAAGGCCTTAATGTAGATATGAATAAAGATATAAGGGATGCAAGAGGACTTTATCATGATTATAGAGACAGAGTAAGGACAGACAGGGCGGTAAATCTCAAAAATTTTGCAGAAGCCATTGAAAAATACCCGAATAAAGAAATGACTATAGGTGAACTTTTTAAAATGCTCGGAGAACATAAACTGGCAGAATTAAATGTAAAGGAAGGAAGTATGTCCTTTCCGAAAGAGAAAGCCCTGCAGGCAGGAGCAACCCTTGCAGGTGTAAAGGACTTAAATATAAAGAAAAATGAAAACGGAACAGTTGAAGTTTCCTTTAAAGACGAAATAAAAGATAAAAAAGAGATTGGCCATATAATTCCTCTTACTCTTTTAACAACTGCTGTGTCAGCATTTCCTATCGGAGCAGTACCGGCTCTTTTAGCAGGCGCTGCCGTAATGGGAGCAGGAAAAATCAGTAAAACAATTCTCTCTACAGAAACAGGTTCGGGAGAAAGAGAAGTTGCCATGGATGGCTTCAGAGCAAACATAAATCAGAATAAAGACCTCTTTACTGTTACCATACCGGGTGATGCAAAAAGCTCAAAGGCAGAATGGAGCAATTATGCTTTCAAAGAAAGAGATATAGAAGAATATCTGGCAGAAGGCCAGGGAAAGATGAATATGTCTCCTCAGACAAGAGAGGAATTGAAACAACTGGACCCTGCCCTTTATAATTATCTCCTTGAGAGAATGAAATAGAAATTTTATTTAAAAACCTCCGGCTATCCAAATAGGAAGGCCGGAGGTTTTTCTATAAGGTGTTTATTTTGTATTAATATTTACTTTCCTGAGAGGAAATTCTCCTTTCAGTGTTTCATTGGATTCGTAATAATCAAGATATTTTTTATTTCCTTCCGGAGTGTCGGTCATACC
>CALARM010000193.1 GCA_937888925.1 uncultured Synergistia bacterium
GCGGATATAAGAGCAGCGGCGGATATAAGAGCAGCGGCGGATATAAGAGCAGCGGCGGATATAAGAGCAGCGGATATAAAAGCAGTACCAAATTCAGCGGAGGTCGTACTCAATACAAAAGTTCTTCCTATCAGGCATCTTCCGGAGGTAGCTACGATCCTGATAGTGGAAAGTATATTTTTATTATTATATTGATAGCTGCTGTTATAGGTATATTTAAATATATAACAGATAACAGTCAATCAACCTTTTCTTTTTATAATACAGGTTATTCTTCTCCTGAAGCATATACTCCTCAGAAACCTTATATGCCATATCAGCCATTTACCCCTCTTAAACCTTATAATCCCGGCAGAGGAACCCCTGTTTCCCATCAGATAAAAATTTATAAACTGAAAGATCCAAATTTTTCGCGACCTCTTTTCCTTGATTTTGTACAGGTTCTTTATACAAAGTTTCAGATTGCAAGAGGTGATAAATCCTGGAAGGGACTCAGTCCATATGTAAGTAATGGAGTGATTAATTCTTTAAGAGTCCTTCCTGATAGGGTAGAAGATGTTATAATCGGTGCAATCGATATCATGTCTATAGAGAGTCTGTTTGATGAAGATAAAATAACAGTTCGATTCGAAGCGAATTATAGTGAACATAAAAATGGCATTGTAGGTACACCTTCACAGATATATTATACAAAAGAGAGATGGATTTTCCAGAGAAAAAAGGGAGTCTTATCGAAAGGTCCTGAAGATATATCTTCACTCCACTGCCCCTCCTGCGGAAGTCCTGTAGAACTCAGGAAAGACGGCACATGTTCCTATTGTGAGCAGTTAGTTACAAAAGGAGATTTTCACTGGCTCGTATCAAATATTACATCCCTTGAGAAATGCCTGAGACCACCTGTTGAAACAGGAGGAGACGGCATTGAAGAAGGTACGGATTTACCTGATGTAGTTGATGGAAATCTTCAGGCAGAAAAAAGAGCATTTCTCATGCGGTATCCGAATTTTGTCCCTGGAGATTTTGCTTCTAAAGTAAGAAGTACCTTTATAAAACTCCAGCATGCCTGGTCTACATGTAACTGGGAAGAAGCAAGGCCTCTTGAAACAGATTGTTTATTTTCAATGCATAAATACTGGATGGACAGGTATAAGGCAGAAGGTATAAGGAACTGCCTTGAAGATATAACCATAATGACAATTACTACGGTAAAGATTGAACGTGATGCTTTTTATGAGAGTATTACAGTAAGAATTAAAGCGGTTATGAAAGATTATACTCTGGATAAGCATGGAAAGGTAATTGACGGAGACAGGAGACAGGCCAGACGTTTTTCCGAATACTGGACCTTTATAAGAAGAGCAGGTTTTGCAGGAGATACGAAGAAAAAGAAAGAAGATGCCTGTCCCAACTGCGGAGGAGATTTACATATAAACATGGCAGGTATATGCGATTACTGCGGAAGTAAGATAACGTCAGGCAATTTTGACTGGATTCTTTCTACAATAGAACAGGATGAATCTTATGAAGGATAAACCTGATGAGGAGGCTTATATGAATAAATTAAAAATTTTTTTCTTATTATTTCTCATTTGTTTAACGTCAGCTGTACCTGCGAAAAATTCTGTTACAGGTAAAAGGATTTATATTCAGGACAGTTCTTACAGTGTGATAGCTTATATAGAACCGGACGGAACGGTTCTGAACGGTTCCAATTCAATCATGGGTTATATAAATTCCGATGGCTCCATACTTAATTCTTCTTATTCCTCTCTGGGATATATTCAATCTGACGGAAGAATATTAAATTCTTCTTATTCTTCTCTGGGATACATTAATAATGACGGAACACTTCTCAATTCTTCTTATTCCGTGAGGGCTTATATCAGAAATAATTATGTCCTTGATAGTTCTAACAGAACTCTTCTTTATTTCGATACACCTGTTTCAAAAAAGGTGATAGCAGTTTTTTTTATGTTTTTCTATTAAAATGAAAAAACTTGCGAGTCTGAAAAACTTATTTTTCGCGCTCTACCATTGAGCTACTCCCCGGAGATGTCGGGGAGGCAGGATTCGAACCTGCAGCATCGGCATCCATAGTGCATGTAAGTTTTTCATGTTATAGCAAGTTTTTTTTATCGTAACATGAAATTTATTTATTGTCAATAAATAATAATATTTTCTGAAAA
>CALARM010000194.1 GCA_937888925.1 uncultured Synergistia bacterium
AAGTAGTGAAAGGTGAGTAGTGAAAAGTGAAAAGACAAAACCTTTCACTTTTCACTTTTCACTTTTCACTCTTTCAATGCTTTATTTATAAGTTCTTCAAATTCAGGCCTGGGTTTATAGCCTTTTTCATTTAACCCCATTAAGGCATCCTGTATAAGAACCTTTGCATCTTCTATTGTTGCAAGGGATTTTTTGAAATCGGAAAAATCATCTTTCTCAAGACAGGAAATGCCTTTTGTTATACCGTCCAGCAATTTATCATAACAGGACAGAACTTTTTTATTAATCTCTTCATACCCTTCAGGCACTTTATTTTCCATAACCTTTGCTTTTATCTGTTCGAGAGTTTTCTTATTATGAGTAACAATCACCTTAAGTGTTTCCATAGATTCTTTTGATGGTTTCGTCTGTTTAACCTCTGTCGGAGGTGTCATGGTTGTTCCTGTGGTAGCCGTTTCTCCGGTCGTTCCTGTCTCTCCGGTTATCCCTGTTGCACCGGTTTCTGCTGTTACTCCTGTTGCGCCGCTCTCCCCTGTCGTTCCTGTTGTGCCTGTTTCTCCTGTTATCCCAGTGGCGCCGGTTTCTCCGGTTGTTCCTGTCTCACCTGTTATTCCAGTGGAACCACCTGCGCCGGTATTTCCTGTATTACCGGATTCGGCAGGAGTAATATCTTTAAGGCCGTTTCCGAGTTCAAGAAGAACAAAACTGGTGCACAGCGTCGACGTATATATAGAATTACCATATTTTTCCTCATCAGTTTTCCCCTGATCCTGTGCTATTTTCATCAAATTCTCTATATTAATGTTTGACACCTCAACCCATGAATTTGGATCTATTGCTCCGTTTGGTTCAGGCGGTAATGTAGGTACAGGAGTTGCAGTCGGATAAGGAGACGGTGTAGCATTTCCGCTTCCGTTCTGACAGCCGCCGCAGATAGAAATAGAAAGTAACATAATAAACAGGATTGAAATATATTTCATTGATTTCACTTCCTTATATATTGGAGTCGTGACGCGTAACGCGTGACGCGTGACGGGTAATACGCCACGATTTTGAATATTTATGATAGCATAATCTGAAAAAAATGTCTATTTTTTTTTAATTAAAAAAGAAAAACAGGCTGAGTGAAGCCTGTTTTTCTTTTTCAAGAAAGGGTTTACCGTTATTTCTTCACATCATTTTTCCTGGCTTCTTCATAAGCCTGTTCCGTATCTTTAACTACGGCCTGCATATCTTTGAGCACAGCTTTATCACTGTCTGTAAGAGTCTGGCCTACAAGTGCTTCTTCATAGCTGCCCAGCATTTCTTTTGCCCTGTTAAGCTCGGCTTTCTTTATGTCAACATCAGACATATTCTTCTTCTTGAGCTGTTCATAAAGAGTCTTGCCGCCGAACAGGAGAGCTCCTGCTCCAGCACCTATGGCTGCTCCTGTAGCTCCGCCGAATATTAATCCTATGGGCCCACCCATAACAATACCTATACCCGCTCCTGCAGCAGTTTTACCGAGAGTCCCGATCTCACGACCTTCAAGGGCCTTATCCATATGTTTATCAATCTTCTGATTAATATCCATAGTGAGATTTCTTACAGTCCTTCTCATTACAGGCCCTATGACTGCACCGCTTGCGCCTGAGAGTGCTCCTGCTGCGGCACTTATACCCATTACAGGTAAACCTGCCGCTCCCAGAGTCATTACAGCAGGAATAGCGGTAATAGCACCTGTAGCAGCACCGGCACCTCCGCCAAGAATTACTTTACCTGCAGTTGTAGCAGCTCTTCCTCCCACACCGCCACCTACTGCTCCGGCAAGTACCATACCGGAATTTCCAGTAATAGCCTGTGCCACAAGACCTGTCATAACTCCGCCTGACATACCGTCGCTTACAGAAGTAAAGGCATTTCCGCTGAGACTGCCGCTTGCTCCTGAAAGTCCTCCAAGTATGGCAGCAGTGGTAAGTACAGTAGCACCGGGAACAGATCCACCAAGAAGAGCTCCCATAGCAAGCGTTACTGCAACACCGGTACCCGCTCCTATAGCAGCTCCGCCTATTAAGGAATTAATATCTCCTGACAGTGGATTATCTGCAGATTTTTTGGCTTCCCCGATCTTAGTTCCTGCATAACCTCCAATGGCTCCTGCCACAAGCCCTATAGGTCCTCCTCCGAACATAAACCCTTCTATGCCTCCACCCATG
The DNA here is from genome assembly GCA_937888925.1 of uncultured Synergistia bacterium. The sequence continues at coordinate 2,196 of CALARM010000194.1, forward strand.
GCAGCAGATGTAGGAGAAGATGAAGCTTTGTCGCCGAGTTCACCGACACTGGCACATTGTTGAAACAGGGCAATTTCTTCCTTCGAAAAACCGAAGTTTGTAAGGGTTGCAGTAAAACCTTCTTCAAGGAAGGGAATATTTACAAGGGACGCCGCAATCTTCAGCTTATCTAAAGGTAACTGTTCCCTTAGCTTTTTCAGACTGTCTGCATTGATCTTATAGATATATCGCGGTTTTGTATAATCCAGGATCTTTTTGCCAAGAGAAAGAAATTTATCCCCCGCACCGGCTGACTGGTTCAAATCTACTTTATCTACAGGCTCAGCGGAAGGTTCAGCGAGCTTTTCTTTTATATCCTTCTGAGGAGCAATTTTTATGTCATCTTTTATACTGACATTATTACTGAGTATCCTCATAATAATCTTCCTTTACAAAAGGGCGGCAAAAAGCCGCCCCTTTATTAAACATTATTTAATCGCATTGGCTATCTGATTCTGGAGACTGTTTATATCTGACTGAAGCTGATTGAATTCAGAAGCAGAACGCTGATAATCACTCTGAGCACTGCTTGCCGCAGACTGGGCTGAAGAGAGTGAACTCTGTGCACCGGAAACCTGGCCTCTCAGTGAAGAGGCTTCATTTCTTGCTCTGTTTGCTTCGTCAAGATATCTTCCTTTTTCCATAGGAATACTTGACATAATGCTCTCTGCTTCACTTTCGTTACGTCTTGCCCTGTCTTCAGTATCTCTTATCTGATTCTCTTTATTGGACACATCCTGTCTCATAGAGTTAACATGGCTCTGTTTACTGTCAACAGTAGACTTCTTACCGGAATATTCCGAATTATACTGCCGTTCTTTCTGGTCATATTCAGATTTAAGTGTCTGTTTATGACTGTCAAGATCCTTCTGAAGTCCTTTTTCCACACCGGCCAGTTCATCCTTCAGTTCTCCTTCTCTCCTGGCATAATGGACATCGCCTTCCTGTTTTATAAGGTTGGGCATATCGGCTTTCTTCTTATCAAGAGTATCCTGTTTTACATTCAGGTCTTTCTCTCTGCTGTCAAGAGAAGATTTTCTTGCATCATATTTACCCTGAAGTTCTTTTGTTGTTACATCAACACGGGAATCTGACTGGTCATTGACGATCTTATCCATCTCTTTATTTTTCCTGTCATATTCCTTGTCTCTTGCATCCATAGAATCTTCAAAGTTCTCGAGTCCGGCTTTTCTCTCCTGATATTTATCTTCTGAAGCCTTCTTGTGATCTTCGAGTCTCTGATTTGCTCTCTGATCTGCAATCTCATCCTGTTTTCCTGTCTTTTCCTGTACCTGAGCCATAATACCGTCAAATTCTTTGGTTTTCTCTGCTACTTTTTTATCCATAGCGTCTACGTTCTCCTTAAGAGCTGCTTCTTCTGTCGCTACATGGGCATCTTCATTCTGTTTTGCCTGCTGAAGTGATTGGCCCTGGTTGACAAAATAAGTTTCCGCATCTGCCTTCTTGGTCTTAATCTCTTCTTCTGCTTTTTTAAGACCGTCTATACGTTTGGTATATTCTTTATCTTTCATATCAAGCTCTACGCTCTCTTTACCTTTGGCAAGACCGCTCGTCACATCATGTGCTCTGTCTCCGATGAAGTCAACAAGTTTTGCTCCGCCAAGTCCGAGAAGGGCTGCTCCTGCCACAAGACCTATACCTGCTCCTATAACACCTGACTTTGTAATAGTGCTTAAAGCAACGTCTTTTGCTATAATTCCTGCAGTAAGACCTGCACCGGAACCTATAAGACCTCCAAGGGCAAGACCGCCTGTACCTCCCATAATTAAGCCTGCTCCTATAGCACCTTTTGATGACCAGTCTTCCAGTTTGCTTTCTTTTCTTGCCGGCTCTTCAGGCTTTTTAGCTTCTATCGGTTCAGGATTTTTATTAAAAGCTTCACCTATGGTTGCAGGGACTATAGCTGCACCTGCTCCAAAAGCATAACCTGCTCCATAGCCTACTTTTGAACCGAGATAGGCTCCTCCTGCCACACCGAGAACTGTACCTGCCAGTATGCCTGCTCTTGCAAGAGCATTACCGCTGGAAAATGCATCGGCAATGATGGAAAGTCCCTGGCTTCCGCCGAGTATTGCAGTAGGAACGCCTGCGCCGAGGCCAATAATACCCATGGCGGCTGCTCCGCCGATGGCACCTACATTAGCTCCTGCTACTCCGCCTGTTACAGCTCCTACTGTACCTAGAATACGTCCCATTTTATCTCCTGTTTCATGGGCTTTATGGGCACCTCTTTTAAACACGCCCGGTACTTCTGCGTTCTGAGCTTTAAGCTGCAGTATATCCTCTTTTGAAAGAACTGCTCCCGTATCACCGGTGCCGGAACTCAGGACAACTCCGTCTTTCTGTTCCAGATTAACCTCTGCCTCTTTGGCTTTTGCCGGAGTCAGTGTCTTATTTATCGGTGTTGAAACAAGACTTTTATCTATCTTCATTGTAACGTTCCTCCTTCTCTACGAATTTACCATTTTCTTAAGAACATTCATTGCCACACCTGAAGCGACACCTATAACTCCTCCGAGGACTGCCCCTCCGAGAACTGTTCCTACAACACCATAACGGGCTTCTGATGTAACTGTCTGGGATTTCTCTTCCATTTTAACCTGGCCGAGAAGATTTTTATCGGGTCTGTCACCTTTTACATCTATATCTTCGGCATGCTTTATGTGTTTATCCAGATCAAATTTGGAAGGATCTCTGTAAAGCTGTGAGTCTTTAAATGCATCGGGAGCATATTTGACATCCTGACGTATCATTACAGATGCATCCTGGGGAACCTCGCCGATTTTAACGCCTGTTTCCATCTTGGGAACTTCCCATTTTATAACCTGCTCTCCGCCGGTTCTGAGTTTTTCCCATGTAGCATCTACAAGACCCACTCCTGCTCCCACTGCTGCTCCTATGGCACCTGATTTAATTATGGTTTTTGTGTCATCACCATAGTTTACATTTACAGGTTCCTTTTTCTCCTCTGCTTCGCCTTTATGTCTTATCTTATCAAGAGCCACGTAAGCTGCAGTTCCTGCCACACCTACGACTGCTCCCACTGCGGCACCTTTGGCACCTTCTAAAACTGAATTGGTAGTAAAGGCAAATTTACCATCTATACTCTTCGGAGTTTTATATTCTCCTACTTCTTTATATTCTATCTTCGGTTCAAAGTGGTATCTTACAGATGCGCCTGAAGTTTCCACTTCTTTAAGTCCGTCTGCTGTGGCAACAGTAGTTTTGCCGGATATATCCTGTTTCACAGTGTCAACGCCTGTAACCTTCGGATCTATTATCTTATGTGTTTCCCACTCAACCTTCGGGTTCATGGCATCTCCTGCTGAATCCAGCATACCCTTTACAGCACCGAGAGTTCCTCCTACAGCTGCTCCGCCTGCGGCACCGAGAACAAACTTATCCTTTGTGCTCAGGTTTTTGTAACTGCCTTCCACACTTACCTGAACCGGTTCAGACAGATGATCAACTGTATCTTTAATATTATTGATATCATCTTTAAGCTGGCTGCCCTGCTGATCAAGCTGGCGGGCTTCTTTATCACTTACATAACCACTGCCGCGGTTGCCTGTGATATTTTTATTTATCCAGTTTCCTATAGTACTCATTCTCACACACCCTTCCTTTCTAATGTTTCATATTGGCCAGCTGCTGTTCAAGACGGGATTTCTCTGCTCTGAGACTACCTATCTGACCATCTATCTGGGCCTTCTGATTCACAAATTTGTTCCTGTCTGCCTGGGCCTGAGCAATCTGTCTGTTAAGAGAGTCTATCTGACTCCTGAGGGAATCACGCTCACTTACAGCACTATCTCTTTCCCTTCTGGCAGAACCGACTTCAGTTTCTCTCCTGTTCTGGGCATCTCTGAGTTTATAGTTAGAAGACTGTTCATGGGACTGGGCATTACTTAACTGATAACTCAGGCTGCTCACCTGGTTCTGAAGGGTCTGTTCTTCGGAAGACAACTGTCTTTCCTTATTTTCAAGGTCATTCATTTTGCTCTGATGATTGCTCTGGAGACTCTGGAGAGAAGAAGCATGCTGGCTGTCTGCATCAGTTGTTTTCTGTTTGAAGCTGTTCTTTAAATCAACTTCTTTCTGATCATACTGTGCCTCAAGAGCAGGTTTTCTTTCTTCGAAATTCTTCAGACCATCTGTTTTTATCTGGCTGTCAAGAGACTGGTTTTCGCCGGTCATCTTGCTATCCCAGTCATTAAAACCTTTTTCTCTTACATCCTGTTTTTTCTGGAGATCATCATATTTGGCATTTACAGGTACCATCTTCTGATCATAGCTGGCAACCGTTTTCTGTTCAATGAGATCTGCCTGGGCAGTTTCTCTGCCTTTAAGTTCTTTATCTCTGTCATTGAGTTTTGTCTCAAATTGATCCAGTTCTCCGTGGAGACCTGCATATTTTGCGTCTGCAGGTTTCTTTATATCGGCAAATATCTTATCTGCTTTGCCGTTTATAATACCTTCTATATTCTTGTCAGCATC
>CALARM010000195.1 GCA_937888925.1 uncultured Synergistia bacterium
GAATTTTTCTTCTCCAGAGCCTGCCAGGCAGAAGCTTTTTACGGATACCCTTTTATCTGTTACGGTACTCAGGGACTGTAAGAAAATAACTCTGGCAATTTATGGTTATTTTCCTCGCGTAACGCGTAACGCGTAACGCGTCACGATTGTAAATATGATAAGGTTATTTTTTTACAACCCCTTATGACCTGATGCCTGTAACCGACTGAAGTTCTAACCACATAACCTGAGGACTTCCGAAGCAATCCTTTCAAGAGGAAGAATTTTATCCACTCCCCCTAATTTAATTGCTTCATTTGGCATTCCAAAAACAACACAGGTAGCTTCATCCTGGGCGATATTTATGGAACCGGCATCTTTCATTTCCTTCATACCATGAGCCCCGTCATCTCCCATACCTGTCATGATAACGCCTACGGCATTTTTACCTGCATATCTTGCTGCAGAACGAAATAATACGTCTACTGAAGGACGGTGACGGCTCACGAGAGGCCCGTCTTTTACTTCCACATAATAACGGGCACCGCTCCTTTTTAGAAGTGTATGTTTATTACCGGGAGCTATAAGAGCACGTCCGCGCACTACTGTATCATTATCGGCCGCTTCTTTGACTGTTACGCGACATATGCCATCGAGACGTTTTGAAAAAGCTGCAGTAAAATGTTCCGGCATATGCTGTACAATAACTATTCCGGGAGAATCAGCGGGCAGAGCTTCAAGGAAAACTCTCAGAGCTTCTGTACCTCCTGTAGAAGCGCCCACTACAGCAACCTTTTCGGTAGTCTGAATCATGGCACTGGACGTAGGTTTTGCTATGACTGCATCGGCAGTAAGTTTTGGCGCAATAGTCTGCGCACCGGGAGAAATCCTTCTTAATCTGGCTACAGAAGCAGCTTTAACTGCATCACATATCTGCATTTTTGATTCTTCCAGAAACTGTTTGACTCCCAGCTTTGGCTTCTGTATTATTTCTACTGCTCCATATTCAAAAGCCTTCAATGTAGTCTCACAGCCTTTTTCCGTAAGACTTGAACACATAACAACAGGTATGGGATGCTGGCTCATCAATTTACGTAAAAATGTAATACCATCCATACGGGGCATTTCTACATCAAGGGTTATGACATCAGGCACTTCTGTATTCATTTTTTTAGCCGCTACATACGGATCTGATGCGGCACCAATTACTTCTATTTGCGGGTCAGAAGATAATATATCCTGAAGTGTCTGTCTGACCACAGCAGAATCATCAACTATAAGAACTTTAATTTTATTTTTCATATTATGAATTATCTCCGTTGAATTAAATCTATAAAAAATTATAAATTGACATGTTTTTTATAATTTTTATAGACTACAACGTTGTTGGCATTATACCAACCTTATCCATTCTGGTATTAGATCAATTTTTCAACTGAACTAACTCCCAGTAGCTTTTTTAATTCTTAATCTTTAGCACGGTGCTCATTTGCACCATTAGCTAATTAATTATATTATTATTTAAAACTACAAAATAGTCAATAGTTATTTTCTATTTTTTTGCTAACACTTCTTAACTTTTTTTAAGCCTTTTTAATAATACTTCTCCTGTATGAGTGTAAAAAAATATTTTACGTCCCCTTTTCCCGCCTGTATCGGAAACGAGTAATCTTAAATTCTCTTCTTTTATGGTATTCATGGCAACCTGAGTATTCTGCTGTCCCACTGTTAATTTATTTTCACTGTCGTTATTGAAGGAAAACATATCAGATCCTCCAAATAATTTAACTTCAATTTCACCGGTTTTAATTCCATAATTTGCTAATTGTGATACCATATAACTTATAGAATAATCAACATATTTAAAAGGTTCATTTTTATTTTCTTTGATGCCATATCTGTTTTTATTATATACAGGCAGAGCACCGTGACATATGGCACCTATTTTGAATCTATAGTTAAACATAGTCACAGATATACATGAACCAAGTACCGTAGCCACTAAAGTCGGTTTTTCTGCAATATATATTTCCCCTGCTTTTAAATGAATAACAGGCAATGTAGTTTCTAAAATATTCATTCTAATTTCCTGTAGATTGTGGGTGCTACCTGAACCAGTGGTATACTGAGTCCGTGAAGTGTTTCCGAGTGACCCATAAAGAGATATCCTCCGAAGGTCAACTGTTTGTAAAATTTATTTAACAGTCTTTCCTGAGTTGTTCTGTCAAAATAAATTATTACATTACGGCAGAAGATTATTTCCATTGGTTCTTCTATACCGAAATTACTGTCCATAAGATTGAGTCTTCGAAACTTAATGAGAGCCCTTAATTCAGGAACAATCCTTACGAATTTTTTATTTTTATCTTTATTTTTCATAAGGTATTTATGTTTTAATAAAACAGGTATTCCCTCAATTTTTTCCATCTCATAAATACCTTTTGCAGCTTTTTGAAGTACTTCTGTTGATATATCAGTTGCAAGAATAGTAAAATTAAATCCGCTGTATTTCTCTCCGAATTCACTCAAAACAATTGACAGGGTATAAGGTTCTTCTCCCGTAGAACATCCTGCACTCCAAACCCTGATTTTTCTTTGTACACCATGGACGGAAGAATTAATTAATTCAGGCAGTGCAGTCTGAGTTAAATAATCAAAATGGGCT
>CALARM010000196.1 GCA_937888925.1 uncultured Synergistia bacterium
TTGAAGATAGCAATATAAAAGACGCTTTTTTTATTGGTATTGCAGAAACACTGGCCCTGGCGCCAGGTGTTTCAAGATCCGGTATAACAATAACTGCCGGTTTATTCAGGGGCATGTCCAGAGCATGTGCTACAGAATTTTCTTTCCTTATGGCGATTCCAATAATAGGAGGAGGAGCTTTTTTTCAGTCCCTTCATTTGCTAAAACATTGGCATCAACTTATTGATTTGCCTTTTGTTCTTGGTCTGATTACATCTATTATTTCAGGATATATAGCTATTAAATATTTACTTTATTATTTGCAAAAAGGCAGTTTCTACCCCTTTGTTTATTACAGGTGGATACTCGGTATAGTCATAATAATTATTTATCTTTTAAGTTTATAGATTTATGGAAGCATTTTCCTGTCTTCCAGATATTTATTGGTAAATTCAGTTATGCAGGGTATACTGAAAGAAGAGCCCTGGTAGGCATTATAGGCACAAAAAATACCATATACAATACCTCCGTACATTACAATCTGAGCCAACAGGGAAGTAATATGAGCCAGAAAAGGGCCTATAAGAGGTAAGCAACCTAAAATAAAAGCAATAAAATTAATGCCTATTATTATACAGCCAATAATAAACCATAAAAATATAGCATGATAGCTATGAAAACGGCAATAGGCATCCTTTTTATTATCAGTAAATAGATTGTACAGGGAAACAAGTAATCCTATATAAGGAATATAACACCCTGCGGCAGATGCAGTATTTTTCTGCTCCTTATCATTCATAAATAATCGCCTTCTAAGTTATAAAGTTATTTATTTGCCTGTTCCCTGGCCATATCGGTAAGCTTTGGTATTGTCACCTCCTGATCTGTATAAAGTTTATAGGCACAATACCAGCTGTAAAGCCCTGCAATACCGCATGTGACACAGGCAAGTAAACCCAGGTATAATGACTGCCATCCATGGAATTTACAGGTAGGGTCATCTTTCTGCGGGCTGATAAACAGTGTATATATAGGCAGCCATGGAGGTAAAACATAATTAAGAACCAGAAACATTTTATTCTTTTCATCCATAATATTTCATCCCCTTTATTTTTAAATCAGGAACTTAATTGTAACCGTCGAATTAAATCTATAAAAATCTATAATTTTTACAGAAAACGACGTTGTTAGCTATTGGCTAACCTTATCCTTTCCAGTATTAATTCAATTTTACTTGAAATAACTTCCGGTAGCTTTTGAGACATATCACTTAGCACGATACTCATTTGTATCATTAGCCAGGCAAATATAGATTATACATTATAATAAAATTAAAAAATTGTCAACCACTATTTTATTATGAAATAAAAAACTATTTACAGTTTTTTATAGTTTTTTATAAATTTATTGTGTCAGTTCTTTAGCTTTAACTATTTAAATATTTCTTTCAGACCTTCCAGAAGATCTTCTCTGTCTTTCTCATCTATTAATGTCCTCAGATCCAGCATTACCTGTTCTTCCTCTATTCTTGAATAAACAGGGGGATATAACCTGTATAGTTTCTCCTGAGTTTTTTTTGCCCCTTCCGGGGATTTTATGGCAATCATAAATGTGGCCATTGTAAATCCCGGAAATGTTCCCCCCCCTGTTTCAGTAAACCCTTTCTGTAAACTTATACTGTATTCAGCCGATTTTATAGAATCGATCCGTTTAAAGAGTTCTTCTCCTTTGCTTTTTAATTCTTCATTGTTTACAGTGATCATTTTTATTAGAGGAATATCGGGTGTATCTGAATATAAATACTCTTCCAGGGTTGCTTCCAGAGAAGCAAGGGTCATTTTATCAGGTCTTAAAGCTCTCATCATAGGATCTTTTTTTAATGGTTCTATATATTCTTTTTTCCCGAGTATGATCCCTGCCTGAGGGCCGCCAAATAGTTTATCTCCGCTGAATGCTATTATATCTACTCCTGCCTTTATGGATTCAATAACATTTAATTCATGCTCAAAACCGTAAGGCCTCAGATTTACCATAAGGCCATTACCCTGATCGTAAAAGAGAGGAATTTTTTCTTTTCCTGCTAATTTTACAAGTTCTTCAATCGATACGGAAGAAGTAAAACCTATGATTTTGTAATTACTTGTATGTACTTTCAGTAACATGCCGGTACCGGCACTTATTGCGTTTTTATAATCCTCAATATGTGTCTTATTTGTTGTGCCAACTTCTATCATATTACAGCCGCTTCTTTTCATTACATCAGGTATTCTGAAACCTCCTCCTATTTCAACCAGTTCACCGCGGGATATTATAACTTCTTTATTTTTTGCAAGCTTTTCCAGAACCAGATAAACTGCGGCACTGTCATTGTTGACTACTGCTCCTGCTTCTGCTCCTGTAAGCTCCAGAAACAGTTCTTCCACCCTTTTGTGCCTTGAGCCCCTTTTACCTGTTTCATCTATTTCCAGAGTACAGTAACCATGTAGGATTTCATCGATTCTTTTTATTGCTCTTTTACATAATGGCGTTCTGCCAAGATTTGTATGGAGTGGCACACCTGTAGCATTTATGGCTCTTTTAACTCCTTTTCTGTCATATTTTTTTAATTCCCCTGTTACATGTAAATATATATTTTCTACAGAACAATCTATGGCTTCATTCTCTGAAATATATGTTTTTCTTAACATATCTAAATAATCCCTTGATATTTTGAGAATCAATTTTCTCGGATAATATTGATTTAGCTCTTTAAATTTTTCTGTGGAAAGTAATTTTTCCAGTGATGGTATATTACGAAAAA
>CALARM010000197.1 GCA_937888925.1 uncultured Synergistia bacterium
CTACACCGAGATTTGTATAATATAATCCGTTGTCCGGTTCCAATTCAATAGCTTTGTTCAGATTTTCTTCTGCTTCTTTATATTTACCTGTATAGAGATTTGTAAGTCCTTCTTCAAAAAAATCTTCTCCTGCAGATATTTTATTCTCTTCGAATGAAAAGTCCTTACCCTGGGACATTATGTTTCCTCCTTAAAAGATTAACATTAAAAGATTAACATTACCTCTTCTGTTATCATTTGATTTTATCTCTTTTAATTTTTTTTGTCAATTTCCATTTTGTGTTGATAAAAATTTTTTTTCATGGCTGAAAGAAGAATATTTATGAGAAGGGTGAAGGGAGGAATTGATTATTATTATTTATCAGGCAAAATTTTCCCGGAAAATGTGGCGAAAATTTAAGAAATTGTTATAATAAAAGATTATAGTGTATTTTATAACTTATTGGAATTTAAGTGAGTAGTGAGTAGAGTATGGCACTGTAACTCACTATTCACTATTCACTCGATATCATATAGGAGGATAAAACAGTGAAAGTAATGCTTATTTTTCCGCCTCAGTCTCAACCGTTTCTTCCCCATATTGCACTGCCTCTGTTAACATCTGTATTGAAAAAAGAAGGTATAGAAGTCATTCAGAGAGATTTTAACATAGAGGCCTATGAGGATATTACCAGTTCTGACAGGCTCAGAATATCAGGATGTCCTGAAGATATTATAGAAAAGTTACAGAAAGCAAAATCTTGCCTGAGAACGGGAGAGGATTATTTCGTAGAAGAAGATTATTATCAGGCTATAAATGTAATTGAAAGTTATCTCTATCAAGTGTCATGTATGTTTTTAGATCTGAAGTGGTCACTTAAAAATTATGTAATTTCCTGTTACAGTAAATATTCATCTAAAGATATTCTGGAAGCGGTAAAGGATAAAAAAAGAAATATTTTTATTTCGTATTTTGAAGATAAAATAAAAGATATAAGAGAAGAAAATCCCGATTTCATCGGTATATCGGTGGCATGGAGCAGTCAGATAATACCGGCTTTTACCCTTGCCTGTGTTGTAAAAACATATATGCCGTCTGTCCATATATGTATGGGAGGAAGTATGATAGGACATCTGGCAGATTATTTGAAGTATAAAAAGAACATGTTTTCTTTTGTAGATTCTTATATGCCTTTTGACGGAGAAACAGGGCTTGTAAGACTGGTAAAAGAATTGAAAGATGGAAATTTAAAAGATGTACCGGGGCTTATATATATGAATAAGAAAAATATAGTGGCAAATAAGCCTCAAATATATGAAAATTTAAATAGTCTTCCAATCCCTGATTTTGAAGGTCTGCCGGTGGATAAATATTATTCTCCTCAAGTTTATCTTCCCATAGCTGCTTCCCGCGGCTGTTACTGGGGAAAATGTAATTTCTGTTCTCATCATCTTTCTGCGACTAAATTTCGTTCCAGGAAAGCAGATATTTTATATAATGAAATGAATTTTTTATATGAAAAATATAAGTGTAAAAATTTTTATTTTGTAGATGATGCCATACCTCCTTCAGTAATGATGAACCTGTCACAAATGATAATAGATGGAGCAAAACCTTACAGATGGGCAGGAGAAATCAGATTCGAAGAACTTATGGACAGAAGTTATTTTCAAACTTTATATAAAGGAGGATGCCGGTTTTTATTGTTCGGTCTTGAGTCTTTCTGTCAGAGAATACTGAATTTAATGGATAAGGGATATAAAAAAGAAATGATTGAACCTGTGATAAAAGAAGCACATGAAGCAGGTATAATAACATGGGTATTTTTCTTTCTTGGTTTTCCCGGAGAAAAAAGAAATGAATCCGGAGAAACACTTGAATTTATCGTTAATAATAATCAGTATATTGATATGGTTGGCCCCGGTACCTTTGTGTTAACCAGAAATTCGTCAATACATAATAAATTGAAAAATTTTAAAATAAGAGCTATAAGGGAAGATAAAAACCAGGATCTTCAATTGTCTTTTCCGGCTCTTATGGGTGAAGGAATACAGCAGGATGAAGCATCAAATTTACTCCGGGAATTTCAATCTCATCCTGCTGTTCAGAAGTTTTTAAGACCATTTGTATCAGAACCTCATTTATTGTTTTTTCAAAAGTCATATTTTTATAAATAATTTTTTTAATTGTAAAGAAAATTTTTATATAAATTCTCTTTACTTTTTTTATTTTGACGTGATAATATATCAGAAAATAAATAACTTCAGTCTTTAAAAGATTACAGAAAGGATGAGTGAAAAAAATGGGTATAGGAATTGGTAACCAGAAGTCAAATACTTCAGTAGTTAATAATTA
>CALARM010000198.1 GCA_937888925.1 uncultured Synergistia bacterium
AAATCCGCCCATAGCTCAGGGGATAGAGCGACGGATTCCTAATCCGCAGGTCGGAGGTTCGATTCCTCTTGGGCGGGTTATTTTTATTGTGTTTATACTTGCTTATATCGTATTTTTCATATAGAATATACTTATGAATAAGAGAGAAACTTTCAAAGACACAGAATTTGCATACATTACAGGATTTCACTATCCTCATATTAAAGAACAACCTTTAGCTATAAAAGATATTTTAGCTTCCATCGATTTATATCATATGATTTCAAAATTCATAAAAGAAGTCATTAAAAAATTATTCAATCTTGAAGAAGAGCTTACCGGTAAATTATTCGTCGTCTGAATATACTCAAAACAAATAAATAATTTACTGAAAAACTCTATAGAACCTATAAAATTATCCGATAATAAAGATTGTAAAGAAATGATAATTATGGTTATTGTCCTCCCGTCACGCGTCACGCGTCACGATTATAAACAGGAGAATAGAATTTATTATGGAGATAGGAAAAGGTGTGAAGAATTATAACAAACATATCCTTGTGGCAGATGACAGTAAAAGCCTTTTAACATTATATAAACATATATTTATGAGAAAACAGGATAATTTTGATTTTTTCGAAAGAGATGTTCAGGATATAGATTTTACCCTTGATACATTTGATAATGGAACAGCTCTTCTGGAATATTTTTCTTCTGAATATAAAAAAGGAAACAGGATTCCTGTTTGTATTCTGGATATGAGAATGCCGGGAATTGATGGTCTTACTGCTGCCAGAGAACTCAGAGAAATCGATCATGATGTTATTATTATTATTGTTACAGCCTTTTCCGATATATCTCCTGATAAATTGAAAGATAGTCTTAAACATGATATTTATTATGTAAAAAAACCTTTTAACAGAGAAGAATTTTACATCCTTGTAGATTCACTTATGAAGGTCTGGAACAGAACACAAATGATGAAAGAAGTAGAGGAAGAACTCAGAAAATCCAAGGAAAAAACTGAAGCATTAAATAAGCAGTTAGAAGAAGCCATAGCCAGTGCCAGGCAAATGGCTTTTTCTGCTGAAGTTGCAAACAGGGCAAAAAGCGATTTCCTTGCAAATATGAGCCATGAAATAAGAACCCCTATGAATGCTATTCTGGGATTTGCAGAAATTCTGGAAAATCAGATTGACGATGAAAAACTCAAAACCTATGCAGGTTCTATTATTGCAGGTGGAAAGACACTTATGGCCCTGATCAATGATATTCTCGACCTTTCTAAAATCGAAGCAGGTAAAATGGAACTTCAGCCTGTAGCAGTGAACTTACCATCTCTGATTGATGACATAATACTTATATTTTCTCAGAAAATAAAAGATAAAGGCCTTGAACTCAAATTTCATATCTCTCCTTCTTTGCCTGAAGGATTATTTATGGATGAAGTAAGGGTAAAACAGATACTTTTTAACCTTGTAGGAAATGCCGTCAAGTTCACGGATAAAGGTTATGTCAGAATAGATGTGAGAGAAGAATATATTAAAGAAAATATGGCAAATGTTATATTTACGATAGAAGATACAGGTATTGGAATAGGAGAAGAACATCAAACGTTAATCTTTGAATCATTCAGGCAGGGTATCAGACAGGATCATGGTAAATACGGCGGTACCGGTCTCGGTCTTGCTATTACTAAAAGACTTGTAGATATAATGGGAGGAGAAATTTTTCTTGTCAGCAAGAGCGGTCAGGGAAGCACTTTTACTGTAATACTAAAACATGTAACTGTAACTGATATGGTAGATATAAAGATTAAATCTGCAGACTTAAATCTTATAAATTTTGATAACCTTCTCGTATTAATAGTGGATGACATTATGGCTAACAGGTCATTACTGAAGGAATTTCTTGTACTTCATAATATAAATACTTTAGAGGCAGAGAACGGAAAGGAAGCCATAATAATGGCAAAAGCTCATACACCTGATCTTATACTCATGGATATGAAGATGCCTGTTATGAATGGTTATCAGGCTACAAGACTCTTAAAAAAAGATGTAAAATTACAGTCCATACCTGTTATTGCCCTTACTGCTTCTGCTATGAAAGAAGATGAAGAATTAATAATGAAATCAGGCTGTGATGGGTATTTAACAAAACCTGTGACAAGAATGGATTTATTGAATAAATTATTACACTTTTTCCCCTGCAATAAAAAGGAGTCTGATACAGGGGAAATAATGGTTTGTCCGGATGCAATTCCAGATGAGACGAAAGCAATTCTTCCTGAAATAGTTACCCTTCTGGAAACAGAATTTATAGAAAAATGGAATTATGCGAAAAAAAAACTTATTGTAAATAGAATTATGGACTTCGGGAGAGAAATTAATAATCTGTCGGTTAAATACAGTTTATCTATCTTTGCTGACTGGTCAGATAGATTATTTAAATACTGTGAGGATTTTGACAGAAAAGGCATAGAGAAGGTCATGGATTCTTTCCCTGATTTGATAAAAAAAGTCAAAACTTTGATTGATAAGGAGTGTTAATAAAATGACAGTTAATGGAAATACGGATGAACAGACAGTTCCTTTGATTTTAATAGTAGATGATACAAGGGTTAACCTTCAGCTTCTGGGAAAGATCCTGATGAAAGTAAATTATGAACTTGCCATAGCAAACAGCGGATATGAGGCTCTGGATATGCTCAGGGAGGTTAAACCAGATCTTATTTTACTTGATGTTATGATGCCGGGGATTGACGGATATGAGGTATGTAAAACCCTGAAATCTTCTCCTGAAACAAAGAATATACCGGTTATTTTTCTGACTGCAAAGTCAGAAAAAGAGGATATTGTAACAGGATTCGAGATGGGAGCCGTTGATTATGTGACAAAACCTTTTAACTCAGCAGAATTACTTGCCAGGGTAAAAACCCATTTAGAACTTAAATATGCAAGAGATCTTCTGGCAAAACAGAATGAAAAATTAAAACAACTTAATGATTTGAAAAACGAATTTCTCGGTATGGCCGCTCATGACCTCAGAAACCCTATCGGAAGTATAACAACCACCCTTTCTTATATACTGGAATATCTGGGCACTAATCTGACTGAAAAACAGGTTAAGTTTTTGAGAAATATCGAAAAAGCAGGTAGATATATGAATGTGCTGTTAAATGATCTCCTTGATCTGACTGCTATAGAGTCAGGTAAACTGACTCTCAAACTCATGGAAGAAGATTATATAAATTTCCTGAAAGAGAATATTGTTCTCAATCAGATGCTGGCAGATAAAAAAGCTATAACGATTGATTTAAATTACGAAGATAATATTCCATATATAAACTTTGACAGGGATAAAATAACGCAGGTAATAAATAATTTAATAAGTAATGCCGTGAAATTTTCCCATGGTGATACAAAAATAACAGTAGATATAAAAAGTGGAGAAGATTTTATCATTACAAGTGTAATAGATCAGGGACAGGGTATACCGGAACAGGAATTGCCTCATATATTTAAGGAGTTTCACAGGTCGACTGTAAAAGCTACAGACGGAGAGAAGAGTACCGGCCTGGGGCTTGCAATTACAAAGAAAATCGTTGAAGGGCATGGAGGAAAAATAGGTGTGGAAAGTAAAGTCATGGAAGGCTCAACCTTTTATTTTACCCTGCCCCTGAACAGGCGAGTGGAAAAAGGCGATGGAAAATAAAAATATACTCATA
>CALARM010000199.1 GCA_937888925.1 uncultured Synergistia bacterium
TTAATTTGAAATATTTAAGATCGTTGTTTTTTGTCCAAATTCTACTCCAACCCCGCATTCAGATAGTTTATAATTTCAGTAGACTATTTTAACATGAAGCCTTATGCAGAGCCACATCCAGAACATTCTATCTAAAGTGTACTTTTTCTGTCCGTCATCATATTTCTGCTATACTCGACAGAACCCTTACTGTATATACCTTTTCTGTATTATTCAGTCAAAATATAAACGTCGTTAAAGAGGAATTTAATGACATTATGTTATAGGACTGTTAATTGTAAGTGGAATTTATCTTAATTACAGGGGGGCAATTTCTGATGTAAAACTACTCTTTAGAAGTAGCTTTCTTAAAATCATACTGATATCCATCATAGACATTGTCATATAGTGTCATTTTATTTCCATCAATGACCACTTCGCATGGCATACTACCTTCTCCGCCAATATGTAATAAATCTGTATCTTTACCGGTTCTGATTGATTTTCCTACCTTATAAACAATCTTCTGTGTATCTATTATTTTGCCATTCTTGTAGTACACAATATTATCAGTGTTAATAGTTATGCCATCATAAGGAACATTCTTATCACCATGACCATCATATCCACCGCTTGATAAAACGAATATCCATTCTGGAGTTCCACTGGCAGATGGTGTTATAACAAGTTCAGGTGTATTTGTATCAGGGACCGGTGTGTTAGATGAAGCTACAGAATTACACCCTATAACTGATAACATTAACAGGAGCAGGAATATTATATTAAATAATTGTTTCATAAATCTCCTTTTCTTAACCCCTATTGATTGATAATCTTTTCCACTTCTTCTATAGATGTTACATCCAGGGTAGCCAGCAATATCTCCTCCAGTTTCTCTACACTGTGCACATCCTTAATCTTATCTTCAACAGCCTTGGGAAGTTCTTTAAACTTCTTCCTGAGTAGTTTTAAGATAGCCTCCTGTTTACCTTCAAATTGACCCTCAGTTCTTATATTAGCAACCAGTGTCTCAAGCATAACTTTCCCTCCTTCTTTAACGTGAGTCTTTATCTTTATACCCTTATGTTTTAAATACTTCCTGAGCCATATCACATAGAATCTGCCAAACTCAGAAGCATAGTCTATCCTGTCACTTACAACCTGTTCTGCCTCTTTAAGTTCTTCCTTCGTTCTGGCTGTCAGGAAATAGAATAATCCTGCAATAAGATTATCCAGGGCAGTCATCCTCTTTAGTTCTTCTCTCGGTTTTGACTGTAATGTTACCAGGTAATGCTCGAAATTAGGCACATATCTCTGTAAACGTTTATATGGTTTAGCTATTAGATCTTCTAATCTGGTATAAGCATTATATGTCTGTGTGCCTGTGTAGAGAACCACAGGAAACACCGGCGGTAAAGGTTCATCTATTGAGATTTCCTTCTGCTTTATCAGATCATCATACATTGATAACATATAACTCAGTATTCTCAAAGGCATCAGCTTATCTACTGTAGATTGAAACTCTATGACCAGGTAGAGATAAGCACATTTACCGCCTGTCATATTCAGCTTTAAAGCCAGGTCTGTATATTTATTCTTAAAGGTTTTGGCTATATAACTGGTATTCTTCTTCTCTATACGAGTGAAATCTATATCATTTATAAAGTCAGAATCTACAAACCCCTTCAGGAAATCCCTTACTATCTCAGGCCTGCTGAACAATTCCTTCAATGTCTTGTCATACAAATGATGTTCCATAGTTATATAATACCATATTTTAATGCCGGAAAGAAGATACTGTTTCTGTTTTATCATGTAAATTTGACCCCTTATTTAGAGGAGAAATCCGGTATCTGTTAAAATACCAATAATAACACATGTGCAGAGGAGGTTCAGGATGAGCAGTAAAAAGCAACAGGATGAAACACCGAATTGGCAGCCATTAAGCATGATGCCTACTATTGCATCTATTATTGATGAAGAAGTAGAGAACTTTGAGGATCTGTATAAGAATCTGGGTGAAGCAAGGGAGAGGCCCCATGTGATGAATGACATGATAATAGATCGTGCCATTAATAATCACAGAAAATACCTGGAAGGAGCATGGGTTTATGATGAACAGCTTGCCCGGTGGAAGAAAGAGAAACTTACCGAGGAACAGTCCCAGGAGATAGAACGACTGACCGGCCAGATGCTGAAATACCGGAAAATGTGTGAGGATATAATAGCAGTTTCAGAGGAAATCAAGAAAGGCACGATTAACAGAATTCTTGAGATGAGCGATGAGGAAGTGGCAATAGCTGTACTGACCGGGAAGCTCAAGAGGCCTTTTTGAATCATCTGATAATAAGGATTCCGCCCATAAGGGACTGGAAATAGCTCTCACGACTATGGATAATAGGCTATGATGATGGAAGTGTAATATTTTGAACGTGCCCCACCGGGTCTATAGCAATTATATTAATAACCTTTTTTGGTAAGTAATTTTAACAATGTTTATTCTTCTACATTTTTCCTTTTATATTAGCCTGTAACTGTTTATATTTTGTATTATCAGGGTCTAAAGTAATAGCTCTATTTACGTATGTCATAGCCTCTCCGTATCTACCGAGATTATATAAGCATAGAGCACTATTATATATAGCATCAGCCTTATATGGTTCTGCAACTACAGCCTTATAAAAATACTGGAATGCCTGATCATATCTCCTATTTTTAAAATGTTCTGTTCCTGTTATCATACATACACCAAAAGTTATTTCATTTACTAAAGAATTACCAAAAGCTTTAAGAATGTCCATATTGCACGCTCCTACATCTTTGATAATGTGTCCTATCTTTCCTTCTGTAATCTTTTATAAACACTTCTCATTATTATATCCTTTACCAAGTCACCAAACTCTTTATTATCTAAAATCTTCTTCATTATATCTTCATTCTGTTCCATCCTATCAATGAGTTTTTCCATAAACACATCTTCAAAGCCATATTTAAAATTATCAATATCATTACTCCGGGCCTGCTGTGCCAGTTTTTCATCTTCTACAAGAGCTTCTTCTATCTGCTGGAAATATAATCTGTCTGCATCTGTAAAGTCAGTTCCGAACTTGTCATTAAGAAGTTCTATAATCTCTGACAGAGGAGCCTTCTCTTCTTTATCTCTTCTCAGACCTGCTTCTGACATAGAATTAAGCCCTGTCCCGTCTGTCCCGTCTATGGTCATATCTCCTTCTGACATCTTCTGCAGCCGATAATATTCCAGAGCGACTTCATCATTTAACTTAAAGTCCTCTGCTGCATCTCTTTTCGGCAGCTTATTTAACAGGTATCTGCTGTAAGTATAGAACTTCTCCAACTCTATATCTGTAAAAGGCATAATCTGACTCAGGAACAGGTATGCTCTTATAAATACCGCCAGGGCACGTTTGAAATCATCTTTTACATTATCATCGCCTATGGCCTTAAATCTCTCTACGGCAGGGTCTATCAGGGCATTTAACTTTGCATGGTCTTTCTCTGTCTGTTTATTCTTACCGGAAAATAATATCTGACAGAAACCATCTACATCTCTCTGCCATATTATCTGCGTGCCGTCTATCTTACTCTTTAAGTCATACAACCGATTCGGGTCTGCCGCCTCATCTAAATGAGTCTGCTCATAATAGGGTCTGAAAGACTCCAGTATAACTTCTCTTTCGTTAGCAAAATCCAGGATGAATGTATCCTCTTTACCGGGACATATCCTGTTAAGCCTGGACATAGTCTGTACTGCCTTCACTCCTGACAGAACCTTATCTATATACATAGTATGAAGTAACGGCTGATCATAACCTGTCTGATATTTATTTGCCACCAGTAAGAGCTGGTATTCATCTGTATTGAATTTATCAGGCAGTTCTTTCTCTCCCATCCTGTTAATCTCAGGTTCTGTAAATTCAACACCTCCGTCTGATACTTTTCCAGAGAATGCTACCAGTACCTTTATATCACTGTAACCATGTTCTTTTATATAAGTGTCAAATTCTCTCTTATATCTTACAACATGAAGTCTGGAAGGAGTTACAACCATAGCTTTTGCTTTACCGCCAATCTTCTTCATTGTTACCTGCCGGAAATGTTCTATCATAATTTCTGTTTTCTGTGCCAGGTTATGAGGATGAAGGGACATAAATCTTGCAATGGCTAGATCGGAAGAGCGTCGTGTAGGGAAAGAGTGTAGATCTCGGTGGTC
>CALARM010000200.1 GCA_937888925.1 uncultured Synergistia bacterium
AACCTGTTGTAGATACTGATAATATAACCTTTCGCGATCTATTCCATATAGAAGAAATACAAAGAATTCAGGATACTTTTTCGGAAGCTACAGGTGTGGCGTCAATTATAACTGAAATTGACGGCACTCCTATTACCAGACCGAGTAATTTCTGCAGACTCTGCAATGATATAATAAGACAAACACCGAAAGGAAGAGCAAACTGTTATCATTCCGATGCTGTAATAGGTAAATACAATCCTTCAGGCCCTGTTGTTCAGCCATGTCTGAGCGGTTCGTTATGGGATGCAGGAGCAAGCATCAGAGTAGGTGACAGGCATGTGGCGAACTGGCTCATAGGACAGGTAATTAATGAGGATATGAACCTGAAAACGATGATGGCCTATGCAAGGGAAATAGGAGCAGATGAGAAAGAATATTACAGTGCATTAAAAGAGGTAAAAAGGATGCCTGTAGAACAGTTTAAAAAGGTTGCAGAAGCTCTCTTTCTCATAGCGAATCAGCTTTCTTTGCTTGCCATGCAGAATATCAAGCAGGCAAGAGATATAGCAGAAAGAAAAAAAACAGAAGAACAATTACGAATGAACGAAAATCGCCTTGAAACCCTTTTGACCCTGGGACGTATGCAGGAACGGCCTCTTGAGGAAATTCTGGATTTTACGATGGAAAAGGCAGTGGAACTTACAGCAAGCAAACTCGGATATCTGGCTTTTTTAAATGAAGATGAAACAGTTTTAACCATGCATTCATGGTCAAAAACTGCCATGAAAGAATGTGCCATGTGCCAGTATCCTTTAGTCTATAAGGTTGCCGACACGGGACTATGGGGAGAAGCAATAAGACAGAGAAAGCCTGTTATAACAAATGATTATAAAAAAGATAATCCTGACAAAAAAGGCTACCCGCCGGGACATGTTGAATTAAAAAGGCATATGAATATTCCTGTTTTCAGCGGCGATAAAATAGTTGCTCTTGCAGGAGTAGGAAATAAAGAAGATGATTATGATTATTTAGATGTTAAACAACTCACTCTTTTAATGGAAGGCATGTGGGGACTTCTGCAGAGGAAAAATTCCGGTGACATAATAAAAAAACAGATCGTTGAACTTGAAGCAAAAAATGCGGAGCTTGAAAGATTCACCTATACTGTTTCTCATGATTTAAAAAGTCCTCTTATTACAATCAAAGGTTTCCTCGGACATATTATTTCCGACGGACGAAAAGGTAATTTTGACAGAATGGAGACTGATATAAAAAGGATCTCAAATGCGGTAGACAAAATGGAATATTTACTGAAAGACTTACTTGAGCTTTCAAGAATCGGCAGAATCATAAATCCTTCATCAAAATTCTCCATGTCTTCCTCTGTAAAAGAAGCTGCAGAGCTTGTAAATGGTTTTCTCGAAGAAAAGCAAGTAAAATTTTCCTATGATGAAAACATGCCCTCTGTTTATGCCGACAGAATAAGGATTAGAGAGGTATGGCAGAACCTGATAGAAAATGCTGTAAAATATACCGGAAACCAGGATAAACCTGAGATAAATATCGGCTATAAAAACACTGACAGAGGAGATGTATTTTATATAAAGGATAACGGAACAGGTATAGAAGAGAAATATCACAATAAAATATTCGGTCTCTTTGAAAAACTTGAACAGAAAAGTGAAGGTACCGGTATAGGTCTTGCTATTGTAAAAAGAATTATAGAACTTCATGGCGGACATATATGGGTAAAATCAGAAGGTAAAGGGAAAGGTTCTACATTTTATTTTAATATACCATTGAAAGAAGGGAAAAAATGACAGGAGACATTTTGACAATACTTCTGGTAGAAGATAATGATGACCATGCGGAACTCGTTATGAGAAGTTTTGAAGAGCACAGGGTAGCCAATAGAATTATAAGGGTATCTGACGGAGAAGCAGCAATTAATTACCTTTTCAGGAAGGGAGATTTTTCAGATCCGGAGAAAAATCCGCTTCCAAACCTGATATTACTTGATTTGAGGCTGCCGAAAATAGACGGACTTGAAGTATTGACAGAAATAAAAACATCTGAAGAACTCAGAAAAATCCCTGTAGTGGTACTTACTTCTTCTGAAGCGGAAAAAGACATTACAAAATCATACAGTAATTATGTAAACAGTTATCTTGTAAAACCTCTGGATTTTGATAAGTTTACCACAATGATGAATGAACTGGGATTTTACTGGCTCGGATGGAATAAAAAGCCGTTTTAACAGAGTATATAGAGGTAATTTTATGAAAGAAGATATGCTTAACATACTCATAGTTGAAGATGATGAAGCTCACGGTGAATTAATAAGCAGATCCCTGATGGATAAAGACGGTAATTTTATTACTAAAATTGTTCCTACAATAGAACAGGCAAGGTCTGAAATAAATATTTTCAAACCTCATGTATTGATTACTGACTGGCGACTTCCTGACGGAGAAGGGATTGAAATACTCAAGGTCTCAGGGAAGATGGATTTCCCGGTAATAATAATGACAAGTTATGGCAACGAAACACTTGCAGTAGAAGCTATAAAAGCAGGAGCTATAGATTATGTCGTAAAATCCTCTGATACCCTTTCCGATATGTACCGAATTGTTACAAGAGTTTTAAGAGAATGGGAGAATATAGTAAGAAGGAGAATGGCAGAAGAGGCCCTCAAAGAAAGTGAATCCCTGTATCGTACAACAATTGAAGCCATTAAAGACTTTGTTCATGTTGTAGATCTGGATTTACGTCTCGTACTTTTCAATCAGGCTTTCCGTAATGAAATTTCAGGCATAAATGGTGAACTTAAAGGAAAACATCTTTTTGACGTAGCTCCCGAACTTCCCGATAATTTAAAAAATGAATATAAACAGGTAATAAATACAGGTAAACCTTTAATAACGGTTGACGAGATAAAATTTTCCAGTAATTATTTATGGACAGAAACAAGAAAATTTCCTATTTTTGATGCAAGAGGGCAGGTATGTCAGGTTCTCACCATTATCCGTGATATTACTGAGACTAAAAAAGCAGAAGAAGAAAGGAAAAAACTGGAAGCACAGTTACTTCATACTCAGAAGCTTGAAAGCCTTGGCATACTGGCAGGAGGTATTGCTCATGATTTCAACAATATTCTCATGGCAATCCTTGGTAATACCGATCTTGCGATGATGGATATTACTTCTTCATCTCCTGCCAGGGATAGACTTATGGATATTGAGAAATCTTCCAGGAGAGCAGCAGAACTCTGTCGCCAGATGCTTGCCTATTCAGGGAAAGGTAAATTTATTATTGAGCCTCTTGACCTGAATAATATACTGAAAGAAATGGCTCATATGCTTAAAGTTTCCATTTCAAAAAAAGCACTTTTGAAATATAATCTCTGTGAACATATAAAACCTGTAGAAGGTGATGCAACGCAGATCCGTCAGATTATTATGAATCTCATTATAAATGCCTCGGAAGCAATAGGAGATCAGAGCGGTTTTATATCAGTATCTACAGGATCTATAGAGTGTGACAGAAATTATCTGAATGAAACTTACCTTGATGATAACTTACCTGAAGGTCTTTATTCATATATAGAAGTATCAGATACAGGTTGTGGTATGGACAGAGAAAGCCAGACCAGAATATTCGATCCTTTCTTTACGACAAAATTTACAGGGAGAGGCCTGGGGCTTGCTGCTGTACTCGGTATTGTAAGAGGACACAGAGGGGCCATTAAATTATTCAGCGAACCGGGGAAAGGAACAAAATTCAGGGTGCTCTTCCCTGTAACTAAAAATTCTGTGGAACAGGTTAAAAAGAAAAAAAAGAAGGCTGTAAAATATCGCGGGAAAGGAACTATCCTTATAGTAGATGATGAATATTCAGTTCTGGAAGTACTTGATAGAATACTTGTAAGTCATGGATTTAATGTTCTATACGCCTCCGATGGTATTGAAGCAATAGAAATATTTCGTAAATATTCTTCTCCATATTCAGATAATAAGATTACCTGTGTCATCATGGATCTTACTATGCCGAAAAAAGACGGTATAGAAACATTCCTTGAAATGAAAATGCTCAAAAAAGATATACCTGTAATACTTTCAAGCGGGTATAATGAACAGGAAATTACAGAAAAATACTCCGGCACAGGTCTGGCAGGTTTTCTTCAGAAGCCATACGATATGGAATTACTTATAAGTAAAGTTACAGAAATAATTGTCAAATAAATCGTGACGCGTGACGCGTGACGCGTGACGCGTAGTTTCATCGGTACCGGGCGAACACAGTAGTTCGCCCCTACGACTCACTTTTCACTCTTCACTTTTCACTCTTCACCATTCTCCATAACAGATTTTTTTTCGTTTTTCTATCAAACTCAAAGGATAAACCTTTACATGTGTCTAAAATTAAGTAGAAACAAATTTTTACATAAAGGGGAATAAAAATGAAATATTTATGTGTATCTATTTTAATTCTATTTCTTATGTTAACGTCTTTATCTGCCAGTGAGAAGGATCTTTCCTATCCGGCACTTAATTCCATTCTGTCATCATGCGAAAAACATAAAAACACTTTTAAAGATAAAAAATACTATGTACCCGGCGCATGGACCGTTAACCCTCTCAGAGGAGAAGAAGACCTAAAAAAACTGGTTTCTTCCGGTGACATCGTAAATCCCGTACCGGTTGAATCTCCGTATAATCTCATAGAAACTACTATAAATAATATAATAGAATATGATGAAAAAAATAGAGTGACTGAAAAAATAGATCTGAAAACAGGAACAGGAGCAATAGCAATAAATTTCCTTCCAAGAGTTCTTTCCATGTATGACATTGACGGAGACGGTTATATAGGAACAGAAAAAGGGAAAGACATAACCCTTAATTCGGAAGGAACAAGGGAAACAGGAACATTTATAAAAAATATTCTTATTCTTCCCTATCTCAAGGCTCTGGGATATAATACGGTTCATCTTCAGCCAATAACTGAAATAGGAATTTACGGAAGGAAAGGCGATCTGGGCTCTCCCTTTGCAATAAAAGATCCTTTCACCATAGAACCGACTCTTGCAGATCCCATGTTCGAAGAGACAGCAGAAGAACAGTATAAAGCCTTTATAGAAGCGGCACATGCCCTGGATATGAAAGTCGTTCAGGAAGTTATACCGAGAACGGTTTCCATAGATTCAACGGTTCTTGAAAAACATCCTGATTACGGATACTGGATAAAAGAAGGTTCCAATAAAAGAATGCCTGATTATTACAGCCCAAAATATCAGTACGAAACCTCTACTGGTAAAAGGACTTTTGCCGACAGAGCCGCCTTCGAAGAATGGTTTTTCAATGAATATAAGAGTAAAATTTACGGCGGCAATTATAAATTTAAAGATTTAATAGATGCAAATAAAACAGATAAAGAATATGCAGAGTTTTTCCTGAGGACTCCTGACATGGTAAAAAGAGATGGTGAAACAGGGAAGCTTATAGGATATTACTATAAAATCGATAAAAACGGGAAAAAAATAGAAGGAGAAATAAATGAAGATATAAGAGCAGAAGTGCTTCCTGCCTTCTGTGATACACCATTTGAGATTCAGCCCTTCTGGTCTGATGTGACATATCTGAAACTTTATTCAGACCCTACCTATGAAGAATTGCCTGTAATGAATATCCTTACCTATGTTACTGCTAAATTCTTTAAAGATGTAGAACCTGAAATAGAAAAGAAATATAGAAATAAACCTGTATGGGATATGATTACAGGTTATTTCGATAAATTTAAAAATATTGGAGTAGATGCTTTTGTTCTGGACATGGGTCATGCCCTTCCTGAAGATCTTAAAACAGAGATAAGAAAAGTTCTGCCCAACGTATGGGAAGAAAATCTGGGTGCAGGGTTTACATATCTTGTAGACACTCCTCTTGTAATAACAGGCAAGGTTTTTTCCTACTGTCAGCCTGCTTACAGTGATGCAAAGGAAATGAAAGCATATGAAACCCATCCTGAAGAAACGGTATCGTTCCATATAAAACATATGAGAAAACTATTTGAAGAAATCTCCCAGTTTGAAGTTTATAAAGGAAAGATGTTCGGTTTTACCGATAATTACAATACCAAACGAACAGGTCAGACACCTGCCACAAGGGATTTAAGTAAAGCCCCGTTAAAAGACGGAATTCCCGATTTTACCCTTGCTCCCGTAGACTCAGTAAAAGCAGGAAGGATTTCTCTTCTTTATTACACACTGTGCAGAATCGTATCGGAAAAGGAAGGTTCACCTCTCCTGTTTAATCCGGTCTTCGGAACGGAATTTGTTGCCACTTCTACAATAAACGTAGGACTTTCCACACATATAGCAGAAGCAAACAGATTTTACGAATATATGTCTGAAGAAGAGAGAGCGAAAAACCCCGATGCGGAAAGATTACTCCTTATGAGCAAACCTGCCGGACTGAGCGGCGAGTGGACAAATAAAAAACATTTTATCGGAGAAATTCTCACTCTGAACGATGCTATAAAAGAGTTAAAACCTCTTCTTAAAAAGAACAGCCATATGGCAGTTATAGATACAAAAGTTCCGGAGGTATTGTTCCTGTCTGTGTCCGAACCCGGTAATGACGAGGAAATCATCGGAGTAATAGCAAATCTGGATCTGGAAAAAGAGAAAACAATAAAATTCGAAGAAGATATAGTGAAATATTATCTTAACAGACCTTCCCTGTCTCCAGAACCGGGGAAAGACGGCGACATAAAAATTCCTCCGGGAGGAGTAACCGTTTTTACTTATGAAGAGTAAATTATCAGTGACCAGTGACCAGTGACCAGTGACCAGTGACCAGAGAAGGAATTAAGTTTTAAGTATAAATTATAAACTACTGGTAAAACTGATAGCCGGCAACTGATAACCGGTCACTGATAACCAATAACTGGTCACTGATAACTGGTAACTGGTAACTGACATGAAGTGTTCCCATTGCAGTAAAGAAATTCCTGAAAACCATATAGATATCCGCACAATGATTGGAGTCTGCGAAACATGCTCTACCCTTTCTTATTGTACATATGAACTTCTTCCTGTGCCATCATATATAAAAGTAGACAGAAAAGACGGAGAACTCTCTATTATTCGTCCTTTTAACATAGATGGCTTCCTTGTTTTCTTAACACTTTTTCTGGACATATGTCTTTCTTTTTCTTTTATAATATGGGCAGTAAAATTAATAAAACATATTTTCAGCAACCCCTCTGTAATTATGCTGGCCATTTATCTGGGATTGTTTTTACTACTCCTCTTCGGTGCATCAGTAGTAGCTTTTATGAATTACTACTCTCTCGCCTGTTTTGTAAATAAAACCTTTATAAAACTTAAAAACGGTGAATTTTTTCTTGAATGCCGGCCTTTACCGGGATATGGAAATACAAAAATTAAATTATCAGATATAGAAAAAATCTACTCTGCAGAAGAACTTTCAGATGGCACTCCTGTGGCCTATAAAATAAACTGTATTTTAAAAAATAAGGATATTCTGAATATGGTTACAAATATAAAAAAACCTGAAGATGCTTTATTTATTCAGAGGCAGATAGAAGATTACATCAGGAGGATAAACCGGTGAATACAGTAACACTTTACCGGCCTGCAGGCCCAAAAGAGATGGAACTCCTTGAAAAAAATAATTTCAAAAGATGGCCTCCGAGGCTTCCCGAACAACCAATATTTTATCCTGTTACAAATGAAGAATATGCAAGGGAGATTGCACAGAACTGGAATGTAAAAGAATCAGGAACGGGGTATGTAACAAAATTTCATGTAAAGAAAGAATTTATGGACCGGTATCCCGTGAAAAAAGTCGGAGGAAAAACACATACTGAATGGTGGATACCTGCCGGGGATTTAGAATTATTGAATGACAATATTGTCGGGTTGATTGAAATTATCGGAGAATATCATCAGGAGACACTATGACCGGATGGTCACAGCAAAGCATGAGAAAGTTCCTCTCTGTCCGCACTTCACGATTTTCATATAAATTTCTTGAAATATTATGCATTTTCAGCATTTCTGATATTATTCATAGTTACTGCAAGTTCTCTATAATGTATGGCTGTTACATCCTGCGGAGCAATATGAAGCACTTTATCGTAACATGACAGTGCTTCTTTAAATTTTCCCAGATTGTAAAGAGCAAAACCTTTAT
>CALARM010000201.1 GCA_937888925.1 uncultured Synergistia bacterium
CGGCCCTTATTTCCGGCTCAGGTATCCATATTATTCCTGAAGAAATCCGTCTTTCTCCTTCAGGAGTAAATGAATATTTTGAAAGAAACGATGTAACCCTGGCAATTCTTCCGACTCAATTCGGAGAACAGTTTATGTTACTTACAGATAACAGAAGTCTGAGATGGTTGGAACTTGGAGGAGATAAGCTGAAAACCTTTAAGAAACAGAATTATATGGTAGTAAACGGCTACGGCCCTACTGAATATACAGTATGTACTTCCGAATTCATTATAGATAAATATTATGAGAATATTCCAATAGGTAAACCTATTTACAATACAAAAATTTATATTCTGGATAAATACGGGAAGATGACACCGGCAGGAGTGCCGGGAGAACTATGCGTGTCAGGAGAAGGTGTTGCAAGGGGGTATTTAAACAGAGATGAATTGACTGCCGAGAAATTTGTAGAAAATCCCTTTGTACCAGGAGAGAGGATGTATCGTACAGGAGATCTTGCCAGATGGCTTACGGACGGTAATCTGGAATTCCTTGGACGTATTGATGCTCAGGTAAAGATAAGAGGTTTCCGTATTGAACTGGGTGAAATAGAAGAAGCTCTTAAGAAAATAGAGCATGTAAGAGATGCAGTAGTAATTGACAGAAGTGATAAACAGGGAAATAAATATCTCTGTGCCTATTATATAAGTGATATAAAACTTAAATCCTCTGAATTACAGAAACAACTTTCAGGTTTTTTACCTGATTATATGATACCATCGTGCTTTTTAAAAATTGATGAAATTCCTGTTACGTCTCATGGAAAAGTAGACAGAAAAGCTTTGCCTGAGCCTGAAGACAGTGATCTTGCTTCCCATGAAACCTATGTGGCACCCAGGAATGAGAGAGAAGAAATACTTGCTGCCATATGGAAAAAATTCCTTAAATGCGACAGAGTCGGTATTTATGATAATTTCTTCCATCTCGGCGGAGACTCTATTATGAGTATTCAGATAGTGGCAAGGGCAAACAGTGAAGGAATAAATATTACGGCATCTCAGTTGCTTCGCCATCCCACTATTGCCGAACTGGCAGAAGGAACTGAAAAGAAACCTGTCATTCAGGCAGAGCAAAAAGTGCTTGCGGGAGAAGTTCCTTTAATACCTGTACAGAAATGGTTTTTTGAACATGAATTTGAAGAGTTCAACCACTTCAATCAGGCTTTTCTCTTTACCCTTAAAGAAGAGGGAAACAGAGAAATCATAGAGAAAACTCTGAATGTTCTGGTAAACCACCATGACGGACTGAGACTCAGATTCGAAAAAGAAGATATGTGGATTCAGTGGTATGAAAAACCTGAAAAAGCATCGGTTTCAGTCGAACTGACAGATCTTTCTTCTGTACCGGAGGATAATCTCTCTCAGTTCATTACGGAAAAATGCAATTCCCTTCAATCATCTCTTAATATTACAGAAGGCCCTGTCATAAGATCATCTCTCTTTAAAGGCCATCAGGACGGCCGTGACAGGCTCTTTATAGTAATACATCATCTCTGTATAGATATGGTTTCATGGAGAATAATCATAGAAGATTTTCATAATATATATAGAGCAATTTCTGGCAGTTTGACTCCTTCTCTTCCACCGAAGACTTCTTCTTACAGAGACTGGGCAAAATCTCTCATGGAGTATGTTCCCACTGCAGAAAAACACAGTGATTACTGGCTGTCGGTCTTAAAAGATGTTTCTGAATTCCCTGTACCTTATAAAGAGTCAGCATTTTCTGATATAAAAGAATATAAAGTTTATCTATCTCCTCAAGATACGGAGCTCTTATTGAATGCCGTTCCTTCTGTCTATAACACACAGATTAATGACATTTTACTTTCGGCTCTTCTCCTTGCATGTAATCGTTCTTTGAATGTATCTGACATGGTGATAAATCTGGAAGGTCACGGAAGAGAAGAAAGTATTGCCGAAATCAATCTTACACGGACAGTGGGATGGTTTACTTCCATATTCCCGGTTCGTCTGAAGAGTCATTCTGTGACAGATTACGGGACTATTATAAAATCTGTAAAGGAAACCCTGAGGGCTATACCTGAACATGGCATTTCTTACGGAGTTCTCAGATATTTTTCAGATATAAAGGAAGAACTGAAAGAACTGGAATGTAAGAGAGTGGCCTTTAATTATCTCGGTCAAATTGACGGCAGTGTAATGGAAGGAGAATTACTCTGTGCTGCACAAGAAGCTCCGGGACAGGCAGTATCTCCTCAAAACGGTAATATAAATCTTCTGGATATTAACGGTCTGGTTTTCGGCGGCTCTTTATCTATGGTTTTCGGTTACAGCAGCCCTATATGGGATGAGGAAACAGTTAAAGGTCTTGCCGACAATTTCATTGAGAGCTTAAAAGATATAATCACTCACTGTATTGAACCCGGGAGAAAACATTTTACTCCTTCCGATTTTCCTCTTGCAGAAGTGTCTCAGTCTTTCCTCGACGGTATAAGCGATCCTTCTTCCGTTGAGGCAATATACGGCCTTTCACCTCTTCAGGAAGGACTCCTCTTTCATGCCGTTGCTTCTCCCGACTCGGATCAGTACTGCACACAGACTTCATGGCTCTATAAGGGAGAACTTGATGTAAATGCTCTTAAAGAAGGGTGGAACGGTATATTTTCCTCCAATCCGATTTTTAGAACGGCTTTTGTGTGGGAAGAAACAGAGAAACCTTTCCAGATAGTTTACAGAAATGCCTCTCTTCCGTGGTATACAATTGATGTCAGTGAAATGACCGGTGAAAAACAGGAAGAAAAAATAGAAACTATAAGGATAAAGATAAGGCGCGAAGGTTTTAACCTGAGCAGGCCCCCTCTTTCCTATCTTCACCTGTTCATTCTGGGGAAGAATGAATACAGATTTATATGGACCTGTCATCATATCCTCATAGACGGATGGTCACTGCCTTTAATAATGCAGGAACTGAAGGGAAGGTATGAAGCTCTTGTAAATAAAGAGACTTTACATCTGAAACCTGCAAAACCTTTTGAGACCTATATAAAATGGCTTTCAGAACAGGATAAAGAGGAAATTATTTCTTACTGGAAAAATATCCTTTCAGATTTTTCCGCTCCCACTCCTGTTACGGTAAACAGCGGAGACCTGGATATTCATAAATCTATTGAAAATCTGAAGGAATATATTCATTATCTTCCTGAGGATTTTACGGCAGAATGCCAGACCTTTGCCCGTTTCAACCTTGTAACCCTTAATGCCCTTGTACAGCTTGCATGGGCTTCTGTCCTGTCTCTGTACAGCGGTTCCGAAGATATACTTTACGGCACAACTGTTTCAGGAAGACCGCCGGAACTGTCAGGCGTTGAAAACATGATAGGACTTTTTATAAATACCATACCTATGAGAGTAAAGCTCAATCATAATGAATCTGCACTTTATAATCTTAAAAATATTCATAATACCATACAGGAGGGAAATAATTTAAGTCATATATCTCTGAATAAACTTCAGCCTCTCGCAGGTATCCCTCCCGGAGAATCGCTGTTTTACAGTCTTTTCGTTTTTGAAAATTATCCTTTCGAAGAAGAACATGGTGAGAGGAAATCTGTAGCCATGACAGATGTGAAGGGCTATGAAAAAACTAATTATCCTTTAAATGTGATTATCGGCCCGGGAAAAGAACTCTGTATAAAGATTTCCTGTGACGGCGACTGTTTTACGGAACAGGTAATAGAAAATATGAAAGGACATATAGAATCTGCATTGAAATGGATAGTTCGCAATTCGGAATGTCCGCTGAAAGATATGGATATACTTTCTGAAAGAGAAAAACACCTGCTTTTAAAAACCTTCAATGATAATTACTTCGATGTTCCGCAGGAAGTAATAATTCAGGAACTGATAGAAAAACAGGTAGAATTAAATTCAGAAAAAATTGCCGTAGTCTATAAAGATACAAAACTTTCTTACAGGGAACTGAATGAAAGAGCAAATCAACTGGCTCATGTACTGAGACGGGAAGGAGTAAACCGTGACAGCAGAGTGGCCATACTTCTGGATCGTTCGTGCCATATGATTGTAAGTGTTCTTGCAGTGCTGAAAGCAGGGGGATGTTATGTTCCCATAGATCCCGAATACCCTGTGGAAAGAATAAAATATATAATCTCTGACAGCGGTGCCCTTATGTTAATCACAGAACCTCATCTGGCAGAGAAAATAAACCCTTCCCTTAAAGTGCTGGATATAACAGATTCTTCACTTTATAGCGGATACGTTGAAAACCCGGAACATATAAACACATCAACGGATCTTGCCTATATTATCTATACATCGGGATCTACAGGTCAGCCTAAAGGTGTGATGATAGAACACCGTTCCCTCGTAAATATGTGTTTCTGGTATAAACATACCCGTCAGTTAAGTAAGAAAGACTCTATGACAAAATATGCGTCTTTCGGGTTTGATGCATCTGTATGGGAAATATTCCCGGCTCTCATATCAGGTGCTTCACTCCATGTAATAGGTGAAGACATAAGGCTTTCTCCGTCAGAGTTAAACACTTATTATGAAGAAAATAATATAACGGTAAGTTTTCTCCCCACCCAGTTTACGGAACAGTTTATAGAAATGTTTGAAAATAAGAGTTTGAGATGGCTAGACACAGGGGGAGATAAACTGCGTTCCTTTAAGAAGAAGAATTATGATGTTGTGAATAATTACGGCCCTACCGAATATACGGTATGCACAACGAGTTTTGTAATAGATAAATATTATGAAAATATTCCCATAGGAAAACCTGTCTATAATACGACAGTTTATATTCTGGATAAACACAACAGGATGACTCCTCTCTCTGTGCCGGGAGAACTGTGTATTTGCGGTGCCGGTATGGCAAGGGGATATCTGAACAGACCTGACCTTACGAAAGAGAAATTTGTAGAAAACCCCTTTGAATCGGGACAGAGGATGTATCGAACAGGAGACCTTGCCCGGTGGCTACATGACGGAAATATTGAATTCCTGGGTCGTATCGATGCTCAGGTAAAGATAAGGGGATTCCGCATTGAACTTGGTGAAATAGAAGAAGCTCTTAAGAAGGTAGATTCCGTAAGAGATTCAGTTGTAATTGACAGAAGTGATAAACAGGGGAATAAATACCTCTGTGGCTATTACATAAGTGACATAAAACTGAAATCCTCTGAATTACAGAAAGAACTTTCACAGTTCCTTCCAGATTATATGATTCCGTCATGCTTTATAAAAATCGATAAAATTCCTGTTACGGCCCATGGAAAGGTAGACAGAAAATCTCTTCCCGAACCGGAGGAGAGTGATCTCGCTTCTCATGAGACCTATGTTGCTCCCAGGAATGACAGGGAAGAAATCCTTGCGAGAATATGGAAAAAAGTTCTCAAATGTGACAGAGTGGGTATTTATGATAATTTCTTCAGTCTCGGCGGAGATTCTATTATGAGTATTCAGGTAGTGA
>CALARM010000202.1 GCA_937888925.1 uncultured Synergistia bacterium
TAATAAACAGGCTGTTCCGCACCGACTGTCATTTCAATCTGACTTGCAGGGCCCCCTGCTCCCTTTGGTAACTGTGCATTACATACTTCACACATATTAAGTGTAGCAGGATTACGATGGCCGCACTGGAGACATACTTTTGTAGTAGCAATTTCAGAACTTTCCTGAAGAAGCAGAAAGGATTTATACAGTCTGTTAGTTGCTTTCTGCGCCATCTCAAGACCATCGAGTATATGTTTCCCATTTTTATCATCAAAATATAAATTCATTTCTTTAAGAGCATCTCTATGAAGATTAAATGCTCTTTCTATACGTACAACCTGCTCTCTTGCAGTAAGGGAATCAGGCTCTGCCTTTCTTATCTGTTCAAATTCTTTTATAGTTTTTTCCAGTTCTGCAGTTATTTTCTGTATTGTTTTTTTCAGCTCTCCTTCAGAAACTTTTCCGTCACAGACTCCTTTTCCTACTGTAGTTAATTCTTTCAAATGAGGTGATTGATATTGCTGTAATTCAGCATCATCCCAGTCAGGTAAATCTGATGCAAGTTCATGCTCTGATTTGAGCTGTTCAACTTCTTTATCTTTTAATTTTTCTGTATCTACTTCAACATCGAAAGACTCTCCAAAAGCAGATGCAAACCCCATTATAGAATCTTCATTTCCTTCCTGTTCCATATCTTCATTAAAATCTTTGTCACCGATACCCATGAAAATGCGCCTCCTTCTTAAATCACACTACTACTTTTCTTAAAGAATAGTTGGTAAATCTGAATAGATTTAATTTTCGACAAAGTATTTTTTAATTCCTCCTTTTATTTTAATATTATAAAAATTTTAAAAGAACTACTTTTTCCGGCTTATATTTAAAATATCTTATGGCAAACATCATAGAACGCCTGTTGGATACAGCAATATCTCCTGTAATAACAGGTATGCCATGCTCTTTTGCATAATCATGAATTCTGTCTACTATTCTATTACTGACCATTTTCCCCATGGCATGCTGTTCTACTGCTATATTATTTATGTGTATTTCCCATTGACCTGTTATCCGTTCCTTAATATGTTCCAGAAGACAGAAACCAAGAGGAATTCCATTATTTTCTGCAACAAAACTTATAAAAGTCTTTTTCCTTAACCTGTGTTCCAGTTCGTTACAGAATCTGTTTCTGGCCTCTTCTATTTCATCTTTACTGTACCGGCGAAGAGTAGAAATAGTAAAATCAAGATAACCCTCAAGGAGTCGTCTCATAAAAGGAACATCACTTAACTCTGCAGGTCTTATGATAATATCCATGATTTAAAGCTCCAATCTTTTTCAGTGACCAGTTATCAGTGACCAGTGACCAGTAAGCAGTTGTATTTTTATGTAATAAATTATGCGAACTATTCATTACTTACTATTCACTGCTCACTGTTTATTACTTATTCATCTTAAATTTAAATTTTATGCCCTCCAGAGCTTTTAACATATCTTTTCTATTTTTATCAGGATCTTCCGCTTCAAAAGGAAGTTTCACGAACATCCTTTTTCTCTCTTCTTCATATCCTCTGGACTTGAAGAAAATCAAAGCCTTTTCATGAGAGCATACAAGTTGAAGAGCTATATGACGGAGTCCTTTTTCTCTTGCCAGATTTTCAGCATAATCTAACATTTTATGAGGAATATCAGTTTCCCAGTACTGTTCATAAAAAGCTATATCAAATATCCATGCCTGTTCTATTCCTGTAGTACTTTCAGTGACATCGGTAGCCATAAGTAAAAAACCTGCTTTAACCCCATCTGATATGGCAACAAGAAAACGAGAATTAGGATAACTGGACATATTTGAACGCACTATTTCAAGATCTCTGAGATAATTTTTTCTGGCTTTCTCCATATCAGGATTTCCTCTGAGAGGAGAAACCTGATATTTAACTACATCAGAAGCCAGTTCGGAAACAAAGGAAAAATCTTCTTCAGAAACTTCACGTATTAAAATATTCATAAATACTCCTTATTTATGATGTCTCTTCAATGATATTTTATTCATACACTATAATTTTATAAGTTCAGGAGAAATTCCTTCAGAAAATAAAAAAAGAGAGAGTAAACTCTCTCTTTTTTTTATAAAAGTTTATCTAAAATTAGAACATACTCTGCATTAATCCGCCGCCCATTGCTCCGGCACCTGCTACTGCACCTGCTCCTGCTCCAAGGAACCCACCAATATTACCTGCTGCTGCGAATGCAAAGGAACCACCGCCACCTGCTCCGGCCATTGCGCCAACTCCGCCCATACCCTGCTGCATAGGATTACACTGACCGCCACCCATCATTTGCATCATCTTCATCATTTTATGCATCATTTTATGCAACTTTTTCATCATTTTATGCTTCATTCCGTGAGGTCCGTGAGGTCCGTGAGGTCCGTGAGGTCCGCCGGGTCCTCCCATCATACCCATACCGCCCTGCATTCCCTGGTCTCCACCACCAAAATAATTATTGACTACTGTTGTATTACTTTGCTTATTTCCTATTCCTATTCCCATAATTCACTCATCCTTTCAATCAAAGTTTTTATTAAATCTGAGGTTAATTTCTTTTTTACATTTTATATATCACGACAAACCATAAAATGTAAAGGGGTATAAAAAAAAAAGAGAGAAAAATATCATAAAGAGAGAGCTATCTATATCGAATATAATGCAAGTGGCATAATGTAAGTCTGGTATAGACTCTCCAGTTTAGATTTTTTTCCGAGGAGTTCCAGATTTAAAGAGATAATCTCCAAACATTAGAAAAATAAAAAAGAGAGATTTCTCTCTCTTTTTTATTCGGATAATATTTATTTAATTAGAAACCAAATCCGGGTAACTGGGCACTGATGCCAATACCACCGGAAATTCCGAGACCGCCGCCGCCCATACCTATACCAAGACTACCGGAAATTCCTAAACCGCCGCCGTCCATACCTATACCAAGTCCGCCGGAAATTCCTAAACCGCCGCCGCCCATACCGAGGAATCCACCGATTGATCCGCCTAACTGGTCACCAAAACCACCCATCATAGGATTCATTCCGCCCATTCCACCTGCTCCTGCCATTGCAAATGCTCCATCAGCACCTGCTCCTGCCATTGCAAAACCTCCACCCATACCATTCATTCCGCCCATACCCTGCATTCCGCCCATACCCATAAATGGATCCTGCATCATAGGCTGACACTGGCCGCCTCCCATTTGCTGCATCATCTGCATCATCTGCATCATCATCTGCATCATCTGCATCATCATCTGCTGGGGGCCACCCATCTGCCCCATACCCATCTGACCGGGGAATCCTCCCATCTGCTGCATCTGGTTGCCACCATAATAATTATTAACAACTGTTGTATTGGATTTCTGATTTCCTATGCCTATTCCCATTTTTCACTCATCCTTTCAATTTATCTACAAATTATCTGATGTTTAATTCTTTATTCTATTAAGTATCACGACAATTACTGAAAAGTAAATAGAAAAATAAAAAAGAGAGAAAAATTTCTTTTTCCCTCTTCTTTTTATACGGACAGTTTAGAACATACCGGGCATCATTCCGGGCATCATTCCGCCGCCCATCATACCCTGCTGCATTCCACCCTGCATTCCACCCTGCATCATTCCAAGGAAACCTCCGAGCATACCACCGAGCTGTGCACCCATAGGTCCGCCTGTCATTCCACCCATCATGGAGCCCATCATGGAGCCCATCATACCGCCCATCATAGCACCCATAGGATTCATTCCGCCCATACCACCCTGCATCGGGTTCATTCCGCCCATTCCGCCCATCATAGGATTCATACCCTGCTGCTGCATGGGGCAACACTGGCCGCCACCCATTTGCTGCATCATCTGCATCATCTGCATCATCATCTGCATCATCTGCATCATCATCTGCTGGGGGCCACCCTGACCCATCTGTCCCATAGGTCCTCCACCCATTGGTCCCATCTGCTGCATCTGATTGCCACCATAATAATTATTAATAACTGTTGTATTCTTTTTTGAATTTCCAATTCCTATTCCCATAATTCACTCATCCTTCCTTATAAATAATTATTTTTATATATTCTATCGCTGAAGTTATAATTTATTTTTACAGTTTCTATATCACGACATTTAAAAAAATGTAAAGGGGGGTAAAAAAATTTTTTATAAAAAGGTCTGTTGATTGTTTTTCTGAATTTTTTTATGAGCCACAATATAGGCATCTATCATACCGTAAAAATAAAAAAATAAAAAAGCAATTAAAAGTCCTATTACAAGACGAATAGAAATAGACGGTGCAGTTAATGGTTCAGAGGCATTATTAAAACTATCCCATATCATATCAAAATTTCTTGTAAAAAATAAAATAATATGTGTTACAAGAGCTATTAAAGGACCAAATGTTCCAACGAGGAAAATAATACCTTTAAAAATCTGCCCGTTTACAAACTGCCCCATACCGGGAAGTATAAAAGCAGACATAAGAAGAACACTCAGAGGCTTTTTGTAAAATTTTTCACCGGCCATATTATCAAGCTTTCACAAATTAATTTATCATACCGAAAAATCTACTTACCTATAAATTCATCCCATCCGGTTTCCTGTGAAAGTTTATTTTCATAATAATCTCTCATAAATCATAATTTCTAACGGATAATTCTATTATATTTTAACAGAAATATTCATATAAAGTAAGAAGATTTTTGTTAACATTATGTAAACATTTAGAAAAATTTAACAGACTACTGCCCTCCGGCGGCTCTCTGCATGGCTTCAAAAACAAGAAGATTTTTATAACTTTCTTCAAAAACATTCACAGCCCTGTACAACTGTGACGCATCACCGCTTTCAAGAATCTGCAGAACTATATTATACCCTTCCATCTGTAATTCTATAACCTTTAAAAATATACTGTGTAAATCCACCAAAGACGGCGGAACTATTACCAGTTTGACCTGACCTGTTAATGCCAGGGTGCGGTCTCTGAGTCTTTTAAAAGTCTCCCTGCTGTTCTTCATCATAGCAGGATTAAATCTCATAGGAGACGGAGCCATTCTGTGATGCAGACTTGCTTTTTCTCCAAGATAAGCACCAAACTGTTCCGGCACGGCATTAAATTCTACAACAATACTGCTTTTACCCTGAAGCTCCTGAAGTGCACCGGAAGTAGCTAACCTTATTTCGACAAAGTGTGCAAATATATCTGAAAGTGATAAAAAATACAATTTATCCATTTTATTTATGACTTTTATAAGTTATCCTTTCTGAAGATTTATATAAATCGTGACGCGTAACGCGTGACGTGTGGTTCGTAATGGGTGATATATGATGGGCGTTTATTCAAACGCCCCTACCAGTCACTCTTCACTCTTTACTCTTCACGATTCTCATATAAACTATATATTATTCCTTCTTAAACTCTGAAACTATTCTTTCTTTCAGTTTTGTATTTCTTCTGGAAACCTTATCATTATTTATCGCT
>CALARM010000203.1 GCA_937888925.1 uncultured Synergistia bacterium
TAAAAAAGAGCCTGTAAGAGGGGGTGAAATACTGGCTCAAATCTCTTATTGAAAAAAATCAATAAAATAAATTCAAGGAGGCATGTAACATGAAATACAGGATACTTATTGCAACAATCTTATTTATACTCCTATCTCTTTTTATCAATATATTAACCGGATGTGACGGAGGTACAGGAAGCGGGCCGATAATACCCGGCCTTACACCGTCTGTTGTAACAATGCAGGATATAACGGAAACAGAAGTTATAGATCCTATCGGAGAAAATGCGATAAATTCGGATGATCCGAATGCTTTCAGATATGCTGCAAACCAGATAAAAAATCTGGATTGTGTGAAAGCAGTATATGCAGATGAAGATGAAATGCTTGTAGAATATGACTGGGGAGGTACGGAAATATGGATGGATCAGCCGGACTTCCAGGAAAACAGGTCGGCCAGAGGTGACGTTTCTCCTATTTCGTCGGAGTACGGGAATTCTTTGCTGAAAGCCGTAGGAAACAAGTATGCCGTAATATATGACAGTACCTATGATGATCCCGGATTTGCCTATGACAAACCCTATCTGGATGATGTAGAAAAGGATTTGAAGGCTACAGGTTTCACCGTTGTAAGTAAACATGGCTCCCTTGCTTCAGTAGACAGTTTTAAAGAAGTGAAGGATTACGGAGTTATACTCTATACAGGTCATGGAGGACTTGATGACGAACTGGCATCAGGTGCTTACTATTCAATAATGACAGGAGAACCTTACAGTAAGCCTGATACGTCTTCGACAAAATTTGAAGACTGGAAGAATAAAAGAATCGAATCTATGACCGTAGACTGGGGTAAAACAGGAAGCAAGACTACAAAGACTTTCTGGGCGGTAACAAATAAATATTTTGATTATCACAAAACCAATCTCAG
Organism: uncultured Synergistia bacterium; assembly: GCA_937888925.1. Next base: position 911 of record CALARM010000203.1, read on the forward strand.
TAACTCACTTTTCTTCAATCTGGCCTGCGAGGGCATGAAACCTTCATCAAAGGTAACGATTCATCCTATGGCTGAAAGTCTCATAAACCTGGGAGCAGGCGTATATCTCGGATGGACAAAAAATGTAAGCAGCACAGGCAGTGTAGCCAATTCTTTTATAAAGCAAATGTGCACTGGCCTTACCGTAGGGGAAGTTTATAATAAAGGGTGGGAAAACGACCCTTCCGATGGCGGAGTATTGAAATATTATCCTGAAAACAGTACCGGTGCTGACATTACACTCAAATAAATTTCTTCTATAAAAATACACAGGGGCTGTTCTGGCAGCCCCTGTGGGAATTGCATCGTTCTCATATAAACTGTCATGACCTGGTGGTCATAAATGAGAAACTGTTCCTCTCTTCAACCTTCACTCTTCACACTTCACGATTCTCATATAAATTCTTCATATCTTCCTCCGAGATATTTTGCAAAGAATTTTTCTATTTTACCGAAAAACATATTTTTATTTTCAGCCCCTGCAAGGCCGTGGCCTTCATCTGAAAAGATAACACATTCACAGGGAAGTCCCTTCTGTTTCATTGCTTCCTCAATCTGTTCCGCTTCCACCTTCTTTATCCTGGGATCATTTGCTCCATGAAGGATCATTACAGGTATTTTTATCTTATCCACACTGAAAAGAGGCGATCTGGACATGAGGAAATCCTCTTCTTTATCCGGATCACCTATTCTTTTTACAAGTTCATTTCTGAAAACCTCCCACTGAGGTGGTATTGATTTTATATAGGTTATAAGGTTTGATATGGCAAAATAAGCCACTGAACAGCAGAAAAGATCCGGTGTGAATGCAGCACCTGCAAGTGCTGCATAACCTCCGTAAGAACCGCCGTAAATGGCAATCTTTTTCGGATCTGCAATCCCCTGTTCTATTGCCCACCTGACTCCGTCAGCGAGATCATCCTGCATTTTTCCTCCCCATTCCCTGTCACCGGCATTTAAAAAATCTTTACCGAAGCCCTTTGAACCTCTGAAATTTACCTGAAGGCAGACATAGCCGCGGTTAGTTAGCCACTGGGTTACAGGATTAAATCCCCATATATCACGGCTCCAGGGGCCTCCGTGGACATATAATACAAGAGGAAGGTTCTTTCTGTTCTCTCCGGAAGGATAACTTATATATCCGTTAATTTCAAGTCCGTCTCTGGCAGTAAAAGATATGTGGTCCATTTTCGAAAAGGTATATTCATTCATTTCAGGCCTGCTGTAAAAAAGGAATTCTTCCTTTTTGGCTGGACGGTCAAAAAGATAATATTTATGAGATTCATTATCACAGTCAAAACATATTATCCATTTCTCATTCAGACTGTCTCGACTTACTATATGAAATTCTCCTTCCGAAAATTTTTTAATGGCTTTAAAATCATCTTCCAGATTTTTATCGAGTATAACCCATTCTTTCTTTTCTCTGTTACAGGTAATTGCTTCTATTTCGTAAGTATCCGGGTGTATCAGTATTGAGTCAGGGTTTCTGGAAAAATTTATCCATCCGTCAAAGTCATAACGGGGATCATGAAAAAGAACTTCCTTTTCTCGTGTCTGAATATTTATTTTCAGAAGCCTTCCCGTATTTGAATTTCTTGAATCGATAAGATAGATATATTTTCCGTCCCGTGTTATACATATTGCAGAATTGGAAAAAGAATCTTCATAACCCCATTCAGCAATCCTCTCCCATTCATTCTCTCCTTTCCTTATAATCAGTTCGTCTTTCCCGTCAGAAGCAGGGCCCACACCGGCACTGACATTCATATTGCCATCTTTCACCCACCATTTGATATGGCCGGGGTTTTTTACTGCCATCTGTAACCGGCCTGATTTTAAATTCAGACGGTACACATCTGGTGCAACAGGGTTTTCTCTGTTCATTTGAATCAGTATTTCATCAGGAAATCTCTTATCCGTATTGATTATTGATGCCTGAATATGTTCATAAGGAGTCAGGTTGGTAATTTCACCAGTTTTAAGACTTACTTTATAGATATTCCAGTTTTCTTTCCCTTTCTCATCCTGAAGATAAAGTATATCTTCATTATTCTGTGCCCAGAAATAAAACCTTATACTTCTTTCTTTATCATCTGTTACAACTCTATCATCATCTAAGCCAATAGTCTTAACCCATATATTCAGGATGTTATTTACCGGTGCAAGGTAAGAGAGTTTTTTCCCATCAGGAGAGATTTTTACACGCATTTTGCCGGAAGAGCCGAAAAGGATTCGCCTGGGTATCAGTTCCAGGTGAGATGGTGAGGAAGAATTCATAGATTGTACCTCCCTGTTTTTATTTTTATATATTATATCATTAGAAAGTGAAAAATTATAGTTTTGCTTTCGTCACATCAATAAATGGCCATGAGGTAATTTATCACTTACTCAGGTAAGTCTAAAATATATGATCTCGTGACGCGTGACGGGAGGAAAAAGTTTATTACATGTTTATGCTCAGGTCAGTAAATCGTAAAAAAATCACCTTTAAAATGAGAGCGGAAATGCCCGGTATATTCCATGTAATGCCTGCCAGGGCAGGTCTTATGTACGGAGAAGGAATAGAAGGAAGCAGTGATGAATTAATAGTAAAGATAAGTGAGTGAGTCGTAAAAAGTGAAAAGTGAAAAGTGAAAAGTGAGTGGTGACTGGTGAGTCGTGAAAAGT
>CALARM010000204.1 GCA_937888925.1 uncultured Synergistia bacterium
CAATTGATAATATTGTAGGAATAATTTATGAAAAAGATATGCTGAAAATTTTAAAGGATAACAAATTGAATGTCAATATCAGAGATATTATGCGACCGGCTTATTTTACGCCTGAAATCAAAAAGATTGATGAACTCCTTAAAGAAATGCAAAAAGATAGAATCTCTATGGCTATTGTTGTAGACGAATACGGAGGCACAGATGGACTGATAACTATAGAAGATATAATAGAAGAAATTGTAGGAGAAATTCAAGATGAATATGACCAGAAAACTGCTATTCTTGAAAAACTGGGTAATAATGTGTTCCTGATTGATGCCAGAATGAATATAGAAGATGTAAACTCTTATTTCGATATAAATCTTCCTGTAGATGAATGTGAAACTATCGGAGGATTTGTTTACGGACTTTTAGGCAGAATTCCTGCCCAGGGAGAAGAAGTTAAGCTGGATTCCCTTTCAATAATTGTTGAAAAAATTCATCGCCGTATGATAAAAAAACTCAAGATAAAAAAAATTACAGACCATATGCATAAAGAAGATGAAGAAGATTTATCTAAAGAAAAACAATGATTTTATCTATAACAGATTGATTTTAAAAGGCAGTGATATGATATAATAAAAACATCACCTTTTAAAAGGATATTTTTTACCAGAGTAGAATTAGATTATTTATATTCCCGCGAAAAGTGAATTATATTTTAAAGATTAAATTCCGAGAAGGAGATTTTAAATGGAGATTAGTTCAGGTGCCAGATTTTTAAAAGCCGATCTGCATATACATACGCCGGCTTCGTTTAATTACAATGATAAAGACATTGCGCCTGTAGATATTGTTAACAGGTGTCTGACTGAAGGTCTTGATATTATTGCTATTACAGACCATAATGAGATTCAATGGATAGATATGGTAAAAAAAGCCGCAGAAGGCACTGGTCTATTTGTTTTTCCCGGGATTCAGATTACTGCAAGGGGTGGCCATGTTCTGGCAATATTTCCGGCAGATCATCCTGCGGAAAAAATGGAACAACTCCTTGAAAAAGTTGGCATTACAAGAAGTAAAAGAGGAAAAAAAGATGTACTTACCGATTATTATATAGATGAAGTTTTTTTAAAAATTGTAAAAGATAAAGGAATTGTAATCGCCTGCAATGTAGATCAACCGGACGGATTTGTATATGAACTCCTACGGAATTCACAGAGAATGAAAGTCTATAATGACCAGAATTTATTTGCTCTCGAAATAAGCCAGTCTGTTTTGAAAAATAAATATTCCAATGCAAAAGGAACTGAATATAACAGAGATATAGCCTGTATAATGGGCTCTAACTCATACAGCCTGTCAGAAATAGGTAAAAGCTATTCTTATATAAAAATGGATACTATTTCACTGGAAGGCCTGAAACAGGCTTTCCTGGATCATCAGGTTAAGATTAAATTTGCCGGAGATAAAATAAGCAGCACTCATCCCCGTATAAATAAACTGGAAGTTAATCAGGGATTTTTTAAAGAACAGCCATTCAATTTTCATCCCAATTTAAATTGTCTCGTAGGAGGCAAAGGAGTAGGTAAATCTTTTACTATTGAATTGATAAGATTTGTCTTTGATTCAAACTCTTTATTTCCTGCAGTTAAAGAAGATGCAAACGGAAAAATCGAAAAACTGGTGGGAGAAGGCGGAAAAGTTAGATTATTTGTTGAAGATGAGAGAGGAAAATTTCGTATAGAGAGAGATGTAAACAGGGAATGGACCAAACCCAGAATATTTAGAGACGGGGAAGAAACACCTCTTGATGTCAGTGTATCAAATTTCTTTAAAATTGAAGCGTATAGCCAGGGAGAAATCGTTGATATAGCCAGGAATCGTTCTGCTCAACTTAAGATAATAGATAGTTCTCTTGATATGTCCGAAGAAGAAAGTAAAGAGAAAAAACTTTTAGAAGAACTCAATGTAAATGCTACAGAACTTGCAGCCTGTCAGGATTGCTCCGATGAATATGAAGAGGTAAAAGAACAACTTACTATTATTCTTGAGAAAATAAAGGTACTTGATGAAAAACTCAAAGATCCTATATTAAAGAAATACCAGAAATGGCTGGAAGAAAAAAATTATTTCTCTCTTGTAGAAAAAGGGCTCGACGATTACCTGAATATTTTACTGAAAAAATTGCAGGAAGTAGATTATGAAAGTTATATACCATCTATAAATTGTGACGATTGTGTCAATACCGATGTAATGAATAATCTCTCCTCATTTACAGGCCAGCTTCGAGAAGAGATTGAAAAAACTACAATAAGTATAAAAGAGATTTTTGATAGAAAAAAAGAATCTATAAATGAAGAATTTACTCAGTGGTCTGAAAAATTCAATGAAGCACAGCTTAATTATGAAAAATTCCTTGCAGAACTGAATGTACCGGAAGTCGCAGAAGCAGAAAAAGAATACCAGGCATCTAAAGAAAAAGAGATGGAACTGCTTCAAAGAAAAACTTCTCTTGAAAAAATTAATAGAGGAACTGAAGAATTCTTCACAAAAAGATATGCTCTGTTGAACAGTCTTGAGGAAGTACTGAAAAGCAAATTTGATAAAAGATTACAGAGAGCTCAGGAAATAGAAAAAAGACTGGAAGGTAAAATAAAAATAGAACTTTATTTTAAATCAGTAAGGGATGATTATTTAAATAAATTGTTAATGTTTACTCATGGAGAAAGAATATCTTCCGATGATTTAGATAAAATCGTTCAATCTGTTTACCCTGATAAACTGGTAAAAATGATTCTGGACAGAGATTATAATTCTCTTGTGGCAACAGCCGGTATCTCAGAAAAAAAAGCCATGCAACTGGTAAATAAATTACTTTCTATTAATAAAAAAGAACTGCTGGACCTGCAGGTTGTAAATCTCTATGATCTTGTAAAACTCAAATTTAAAGAAAATAACCGTTACAAACTTATAGAAGATCTATCCCTGGGGGCAAAATGTACTTCCATTATTTATATAGTTACTGTCGGCGGAGATTGCCCCCTTATCATAGATCAACCTGAAGATGCTCTGGATACACTTTCAGTATTCGATCCTATAGTAAAAAAACTCAGAGAAGAAAAAGAAAGAAGACAGTTTATTCTGGCCACTCATAATGCCAATATACTGGTTGTGGCAGATGCGGAATTAAGTCTTGTTCTTACTGCTTCAGCAGATTCAGGTATAATACAGAATGGCGGAGGACTGGACAGACCTTCCACAAGAGAACTTCTTCTCCTTAATCTCGAAGGAGGAAGAGAAGCTTTCAAAATGAGAAATCAGAAGTATTCTTTTCAAGAACTCACCGACTAGGACAGGAATTTCGACAGGGATTTCTGTGATTTAATGGATTATCAGGATTGGTCAGCCGTAGTTCTATAGTAATGAACAGTGAAAAAATTACTCTCTACTCACTGATAAGGAGTATTCCCGGTGAATATCAATAAAAAAACTATAATTACAGTTATATGCGCCTTTGTACTGGGGGTGCTTTTTTCATTATCCCTCGTAATGGTCGGGTTGTGGGCCTATAGACTTGGCCGATATGATTATAATTTAAGCTCAATTAACGATAGAGCAGAATCTTCTGCTGCACCGACAACAATAATCTCTCAAAATAGTTATGTAACAAATTTATCCACTCCGGTATATTATACTCCTGTGACGGGAACTGCCATAGAAACTCCCGGAGTCAGTCCCATTCCAGATAATACACAGGGACAGATAGTATATTATGCTACACCTGCTCCTGTAACTCAATCTTCTCCTGTGGCAGTAAAGAATCAAACTCAAAATAATGTTGATTCTGTTAAGAGACAAAAAATTATGGACTATATGTACAGTGTACATAATATATTGTCGGCAAGTAAGGCAGGAGGCGATCCTTCGCAGTTTGCACAACAACTTATAGGTTCAAGCCTGGAAGGAAATACTGCCGGTTTCGATAATTTAATAGATAATTATGAAAATACAAAAAATCAAATATCAGCTTTAAATCCCCCTGATGAATGTAAAGAATATCATAGTGGATGTGTAAATATTATAGATAATGGTATAATTTTATTAAAAGAAGTAAAACATGGTATTACATCTCAGGATATTAACAGCCTTCTTGCAATACAGGGAAAAGCCGTTTCTATAGAACAGGAATCGAAAAGAATCGATAACATAGGGATTGTTTTGTTACAAAAATATAATATACCTGAACCAAAATAGTTATTGAAAGGCGAAAATTGCCTTTCAGACATTTTTATGATATAATTTATAAATATTAATTATAGTCAGATTGCCAGGGTGTGGAATATGTCATTGACACCGAGACAAAAACAAATACTCGGATTACTAACAAGGGAATTTATCTTAACTGCAGAACCTGTAAGCTCTTCTACTCTGGAAGGAAAACTGGGAAATCTCTGCAGTTCTGCTACTATTAGAAGTGAAATGGCAGAACTTGAAAAAAGAGGTTTTTTACAACGTCCTCATATTGCTTCCGGACGGGTTCCTTCACACCAAGGTTATAGATATTATGTGGATCATCTTATGAATAAAGAAGAACTTTCACTGGAAGAACAGTACACGATAAAACTGGAATTAAATAAAAGAATCTATCAAATCGATCAATTACTTGATAAGACACTTGATTTAATTTCTCATCATACAAAAGAGTTATCCATACTTGTTCCTCCTAATTTTAAAAATATAGTTATTAAAGATATACATCTCATAAGTATAAACCCTTATAGTATCCTTATTGTTATTGTTACTACTACAGGTCTCGTAATTAATAAAATAATTGAAAACCCGACTTCAGTTTCGGAAAGTGAGATTGAAGTTGTTTTGAATTTTTTAAAAGAAAGACTGGAAGGTATTACTGCCGATAAAATAGATAATTCGATACTGGAAGGACATGATAAAATAGCAGGCAAACACCTGCTCAAACCTCTTGTAGAGGAAATAAAAAAATCTCTCTTTTCTGAAATGGAAAGAAAAGTTTTATGGGTAGGTACACAAAATCTTATGTCCAAACCGGAATTTAGAAATGTAGATAAAATAAAAACATTACTTAATATGCTGGATAATCATGAATTTGCAGAACTTATTAATAAAAAAGAACCTCTCAATGAAGTCAGAGTCACTATCGGCGAAGAACATAAATTGAAAGAATTTTATGACTGCAGTATTATTACGGCCTATTATAGAGTTGAAGGAGAAATTGTGGGAACTCTCGGTATTCTTGGACCTACAAGAATGCATTACGGGAAAATGGTTCCCCTTATATCATTTATAGCTAAAAGTTTTAGCAAAATGCTTAACAGATTAAATTGTTAATAAAAAATTAAAGTAGGTGTTCAGTCGCCTGCCAACAGTAAAGAAAATTTAGCCGGCAGCTAACCCCTACATTTAAGAAAGGTAGAGTTGAAATTTTTGTGGAACAATATGTTGATGACAGTAAAACGTTTAAAAAAGTTTCATTAAATGAAGAATTAATAAGACTGAGAAAATTAGAAAATCTTGAACTGGAACAGGAAGAGTTGTCACGTTATCAGGAACATCTTTCCAGATCGGAAAAAGGTTTTTTAACTTCTTCTGAAGCAGTAGATTTTTATCAGCAGTTTATCCCGTTTTTAATCAGAGAACTTGAGAAAAAGAAGATAGCTGTTGATAATATGAGAATGGTAGAAAAGAAAGATGTTTCTACTATGTTTTCTACCGGTGCAAAAACTGCCGGACGGTCAGTACCACAGGATATAAAAGACTGGTTGAAAAAACTTGAAGATTTCGGTTGTACAGGGCCAGAACTTGATAAATTAAAGAAACTGCTTTTTCAAAGGGATGCATCCGGTCGTCTTGTAAAAGCTTTACCTGAATTATATGCACTTATTGCTGAATTTTCCGTTAATGAACTGGATAAATTTAAAGCCCACGTAGATAAACTGGATTCAGAAAAGAAAACACTGAAGTTTTCTAAAGTTGCTTCTCTCGGCACAGAAGAAACACTGGGTGATACATTACCTCCTGAAATAGATGACAGAATCAAAAGATTGGATACTTTTGATATAGAACCGGGAAGATTAATGGAATTTAAAAAGAAAATACTGAGAAAAAAACCTACAGGAGAATTTGCTATATCAACTAAAGAATTATCTCTGAAATTACTGGATTTTTATGAGCAGGAACTTAAAAGAGGAAAGGCAAGATGGGTAAGAGATAAAAAACTGGAAGAAACTATTGATAATGCCGCAAATAGATTTCCCTGTGACAGAACCGGCCAGCAGGATGGACCTCTTAAAATTTTTCCCGGTGAAATTCTGGAAAGAATAAAACATCTTGAAGATTTTAAAATTAATTCTGATGATTTTAATAATTTAAAAACAGATCTACTCAGAAGAAATTCAAATGGAAACCTGATATATTCTCATATGGATTTATTTAATAAATTACTGGATTTTTATGAGAAAATTCTAAAAGAAAGATCTAAAGATATTGATGCAATAGAACAATTTAAAACACAGAATAAACTGGAATTTTCCAGTGAAACAGTTTCTAAAGGACAGGAAGATACGAATATAAAAAATGAACTTTTAAGGAGAGAAAAACTTGCTTCCGAATATTTTGCCCGTTCCCAGAGACTTGAAATGGATATTAAACGACTAAAAGAACGAAAAGACAGGGCTGTTGATGAATTTAAAAATAAATCAAATGAAAAATTCCTGAGTAAATTAATAGTCGTACTTGATGATCTTGAAAGAGCAGTTGAAGCATCTACAAACGATTCTGCCAGTAAAGATAGTCTTATTGAAGGAGTTCAACTCATCAGCCGCCGTATGGTTTCAGTTCTTCAAAGGGAAGGTCTTAAACCAATCGAATCTCCTTCAGGGACAGAGTTTGATCCGAAAATTCATGAGGCTTTCGAAAAGGTTGAAAGTACTGAGTATCCTGAAGATACGATCATTTCAGTGTTAAGACAGGGATACTGGCTTGGTTCTAAATTACTGCGCCCATCTCTTGTAAGGGTTTCTAAAGGAAGTTCAATATAAAAACTTGAAAAATAATCTTCAAAAGGTTGATTTTTTAGCCAAAATAAATTATAATTGTCTATTTAGAAAAATTATGATATAATTAACCTTATTTGTTAATAAATTATAAAACCTTTCCTGAAAAATATATCATCCGGGAAAGGGAAGCGTTTCAGAAGGGAGAGAGGCTAAAAAGCCAGAAATAAATGAGTAGAATAGTAGGAATTGACCTTGGTACAACTAATTCACTGATTGCTGTTATGGAAGGTGGAGAGCCAGTAGTTATTCCAAGTTCCGAAGGTAATGAACTGGTGCCTTCTGTTGTAGGATTCTCAAAAACAGGAGAAAGATTAGTAGGTGATATAGCGAAACGTCAGGCTATAAGTAATCCGGAGCGTACTATAGCTTCTATAAAACGTCATATGGGAACCAATTATACTGTCAAGATAGATGATAAGGAATATACTCCCCAGGAAATATCTGCCATGATATTACATAAAATGAAAATGGACGCAGAAGCCTATCTCGGTGAACCGGTCGAAAAAGCTGTAATTACAGTCCCGGCTTATTTTAATGACAGCGAAAGACAGGCTACCAAAGATGCAGGAACTATTGCAGGTCTGGATGTAGTGAGAATTATAAACGAACCTACAGCCTCTTCTCTTGCTTATGGCCTGGATAAACTCTATGAGACTGAAACGATTCTTGTATATGATCTGGGCGGAGGAACATTTGATGTATCCATACTTGAAATAGGGGGCGGAGTCTTTGAAGTAATAGCTACCTGCGGAGACATGAGGCTTGGCGGAGATGACTGGGACCAGAGAATTATGGATTATCTGGTTGAAGAATTTACAAAACAATACACTATCGATTTGCGCACCGATCGCGTAGCCATGCAGAGGTTAAAAGAAGCTGCAGAAGAAGCAAAAAAAGAATTATCAGATGAAAGTTCAACTGTTATAAACCTTCCATTTATAGCTGCCGATGCAGCAGGACCAAAACATCTTGAAGTAAATATTACAAAGGAAAAATTTGAACAACTCAGTCTTGACCTTATACAGAGAACATATGAACCTGCCAAAAAAGCTATGGCAGACGCAGGATTAAGTCCTATGGACCTTGACAAAATCCTCCTGGTAGGCGGTTCTACCCGTATGCCTATGGTTCATACTGCTGTAAGAAAGTTCTTTAATAAAGAACCAAGTATAGAAGTAGATCCTGATAAGGTAGTTGCCATGGGAGCTGCCATTCAGGGAGGAGTACTTACAGGACAGACAAAAGATATGGTCCTTTTAGACGTCACTCCTTTGAGTCTCGGTATCGAAACTGTAGGAGGTATGTTTACAAGACTTATTCCAAGGAATTCTCAAATTCCCTGTTCAAAAAGCAGAATGTTTACTACAGCAGCAGACGGTCAGACTACTGTAGAAGTTCATGTTTTACAGGGTGAAAGAGATATTGCGACTCATAATAAATCACTCGGAAAATTTGAACTGGCAAATATTCCTCCTGCACCCAGGGGAGTCCCTCAAATAGAAGTTACTTTTTCTATAGATGCAAATGGTATAGTCAATGTAGTGGCACAGGATATGGCTACAGGCAATAAACAGAAAGTTACAATTCAGTCTCCCACTAATTTAAATTCAGAAGAAATCGACAGAATGGTGAAAGAAGCTGCAGTATATGCAGAAGAAGATGCAGCAAGGAGAAAAGAAGCTGCAGTCAGAAATAAAGCAAATACAGAACTTGCTACTGCAGAAAAAACCCTGAGAGATATAGGACATAAATTTAAACCGGAAGATGTAAGTAAAGTCAGAAGGATTATAGATAATCTTAAAGATGCATTAATAACCTATGATTATGATAAAATTGCCGATATGACTACAGAACTTAC